>CASECH010000203.1 GCA_949286405.1 uncultured bacterium | reverse complement strand
TGTCGTAATTTTTGTTTGATTCCTCAGAATGATCCATGTTACCTTCATCATCTTCTTCTAGTTCAGAATCAGTTAATCCCCAATTATCAATAGTACCATTATCAAGAATTGCTTGTGTATAAGCTTGTGAAAAAACGCTATAAAATTTTTTTACTTTATTTACAGTAGCTTGCTCATCATATTTTTGAATAAGTGAGGGTAGTGTCATTGCTGCTATTATTCCTATCACACCTAATGTTATCAACACTTCAGCAAGTGTAAAGGCAAAATGAATAGGTCGTTTGTCTGTAAAATTTCTTTTTTGAAAGTAAACATATTTTAAATATTCATTTTCGGGGGGGGGGCGATTCTGTAAGCTTTTTCATTTTTCATTGTAAAACCTCCTATATTGCTACACCAATTAATTATCTATATTTTTAATGAGTTTGTCAAGGTCGGTATTATAATTATTTTGTGCATATTAATAAGCTTGACTATGACTTATTTTAGATATATCCTGATATATAGTGACTTTATTTAGGGAGATATCATAATGGAAGAGAATAATAATGTATTGAAAAAGTTTACCTCTGCTCAGTTTTTAAATTTTGCATTAGGTTTTTTTGGATTGCAGTTCGCTTGGCAGATGAGAATTATTTTATCAGGGCCTGTTACAGAAAGTCTTGGTGCTTCTCCTTTTATTTATGGTTTGATATGGCTTGCAGGCCCGTTTACAGGAATGGTTGTTCAGCCAATTGTTGGAGCATTGAGTGATAAGACAGTATCTCCATTAGGCAGAAGAAGACCTTATCTTCTAGGAGGGGCATTATTAGCTTCTGTTGCATTATGGATATTCCCAAATTCTGCCGGTGTTGCAGATTTTTTAGAAAAGATGTCTGGAATACATCTTCCTGCATTGACAGCGTTGTTAATTGCTGCAATTATGATTTGGATTATCGATGCTTGCGTAAATGTCGCTCAAGGTCCATATCGAGCTTTAATTCCTGATATTGTACCTGAAGAACAATATTCTTTAGCTAATTCTTATATTAGTTTAGCAATTGGATTGGGATCGGTAATTGCTGCTGGAGCTGCACCGTTTTTGAAGTATTTCTTTAATTATCAAATGTCTATCCCTGCCCAGTTTATTATGGCAGCACTAGCTTTTACTTTGGGTATGGTTTGGACTTGTATTACTATAAAAGAGCATAATAATAAAAAAGAAACATTAAAAGATGTAGCTACAGCAGAAAAACAAGAGGATTCTTTTATTGATGCATTAAAGAATTTCTTTGCATTATCTCCGGAGGTTACTAAAATTTGTACAATGCAATTTTTTACTTGGATTGGTACAATGTGTATGATGATATTTTTTACACAGTATGCGGTGCACACTTTATACTGTGTTCCAGATTTAACGACTGCTGCTGATTCTACAAAACAAATGTTTGATAATGCAGTTGTAACCGGAACTAATTTTTCGTCTATATGTTTTGCAATATTTAATCTAGTATGCTTTTTGGTAGCTATTCCAATTGGAGTTTTGTCTGCTAAGTTTGGTAATAAAAAAGTTCATATTGTATCTCTTTTATCAATGGTATTAGCATATCTTGGAATGGCGTTTGCAAAAGATACAAAAATTGTTGCAGCTATGATGGGATTGGCTGGTATAGGTTGGGCTAGTATTTGTGCATTACCTTTTGCTATGTTGTCTCAGTACATCAAAAAAGGAACAGAAGGTTCTGTGATGGGTATTTTTAATATATTTATAGCTGGTCCTCAAGTCTTTGTGTGTACATTAGTTGCTTGGGTAATTTCTAAATGCGGATTCAGTATGGGATCTGACTATATTAATTACCATTGGGAATATGCATTTTTAATCGGTGCATTTTGTTTATTAACAGCTGCTGTAATAGCAAAATCAGTTAAAGAAAAGGCTTAATAAAATGACAGAAAATATTGAAGAACAAAAGAAGAAAAAAGTTTTACTAATTTATCCGCCATCCCCTGTGATGAATCGAGAAGACAGATGTCAACAACCAACAAAGGAGTTGTTGGTAATTCCTCCATTGCCGCCTCAAGATTTGATGTATCTTGCAGCTGTTGCTGAAAAAGTCGGATTAGAGGCTAAAATTGAGGATTATAGTCAAGGTGGAGATTACGAAAAGGATTTAAAAGAATTTAATCCAGATTACTTAGTTATTAATATCGCGACACCAACGCTAGAACATGATTTGGATGCTGTAAAAAAAGCAAAAGAGATTTGTCCTAATTTAACTACAATTGCCAAAGGGGCTGCTTTTTTAACTTTAGGTATGGCAATTCTTGAAGAACATAAAGATTTAGATATAGGTATTCTTGGAGAAGCTGAGGAAACTCTTAAAGAAATTTTAGAAGGAAAGAGTTGTTCAGATATTTTAGGTATATATTACCGTGATGATTTGTTAATTAAATTTAACGGTCCGCGACCTTTTATAGAAGATTTGGATTCTATTCCATTTCCTGCTCGTCATTTAGTTGATAATTCTATTTATCGAAGACCTGATAATAACAAGGTTCAAGCGACTATAAAGGTCTCAAGAGGTTGCCCTTTCCATTGCTTTTTCTGTCTAGCAACCCCTGTATCAGGAGCTAAAGTCAGACGTCGTAGTGTTGAGAATATTATGGCAGAAATAAAAGAGTGTGTTGAAAAATATAATATAACTAACTTTTTATTTTGGTCAGATATTTTTAATCTTGATAAAAAATGGGTTTATGACTTGTGTCAAGCAATTATTGATTCAGGATTAAAAATTACTTGGTCTGCTAATACAAGAGCAGATACTGCAGATTATGATATGGCAAAAAAAATGTATGAATCAGGTTGTAGGCTTGTGAGTATAGGTGTTGAAAGCGGTTCTCAATATATGCTTGATAAAATGGGTAAAAAGATTACTCTTGATGATATTAGAAGAACTGTAAAAATTTTCAAAAAAGCTAAGATAAGAATATATAATTATTTCGTAATAGGTTTACCTTGGGAGAATGAAGAAACAGTTGAGGATACAATACGTTTTGCTATAGAGCTTGATAGTGATTTTATAAGTTTCTATACTGCGACACCTCTTCCTGGATCAACTTATTATAACTATGCAAAAGAACATAACCTATTTGATAAAGATACTTCTTTTGAAAGTGCTTATTTTTATCCGGCAGTAAATACTCATTATTTAACAAAGGATAGAGTTTTTGAATTGCATAAGTCTGCAATAAGACGTTTTTATTTAAGACCTATGTATATTTTAAGAATGCTTACAAGAATTCGTTCTCTTGAGGAAGTTAAAAATTATTTCCGAGCAGGTATGAATGTTCTTTTAAGAAAATAAATTCAACCTAAAAAATAAACGAGTTTAAAATTAAAACTCGTTTATTTTTTATCAAATTCAATTTAAAGTTCTATAAAGTTAGAACAAATCCGCCCTTATCAGCATTTTGTAGTTTTTCACCATCAATTTTTGCTCTAAGATTTTTGATGTATTTATACACATAATCTCTTGGTAAATCAAGTAGTGCAGCAAGGTCTTTTGCATATACTATTTGACCTTTGTGTTGAGCAAAATGATCAAAAACTTTTTGTTCTCTGTCAGTAAGTGCTTTTTTAAATACCACTCTTACTTCTTCTCTAAGATCATTTGAGGAAATATCTACAGCTTTTTTAGCCGCGACTTTTTTAGTTTCTTTCGAAGTTGTTTTTGTTTTGGCTGTTTTTGCTTTTGGTTTTGACTTAATTTCTTTCTTTGTTTCTTTATTAATCGGTTTGTCTGTTAAATCACTTACAATTTCAGCTGAAAGTTTTGCAGCAGAAAATGGAGACGGTGCTATTTCTTTTTCTCTCTCATATGCTCTATCTGCGATAGAACTTAATCTTTCTGCACGAGATTGCATCCAGTCTTCACTTGTAGAAACTACCGGTTTCCCTTTTAGTACTATATCAACTAAGTCATTTGTAGGCTTAGCTTCTTCTATTTTCTTCCCTAATCTAGCAGCAAATTCCTCTAAAGTTATTTTTTCTAATGAGCTTCTCCATTGTTTAATCTCTTCTTTGCTCAAGTATTCAGACATTCATTAATCTCCTTCAAAAACTATATCTGTCTTATCTATATTCTTAATCTATCATAAACCATGCTTAAAAGTTCAAAATGTTTCATAACGTAAATTTTTGTGTTCTTTATTTAACATTTTCTTAACACCTTGTATTTACGTGCTAAAACCTTGATTTAATAAAGAACTCCTGAATCTAGTATTTTTTGAACTTCTTTCTGCATTATAGAATGAATTTCTTCAATGGATCTTGTTCCATCTATACTTTTGAAGTTGTATTCTTTTTTCATTCTATTGTACTGTTCCAAACATTTATTTTGATATATTTCAAAGCTCTTATAGAAATCTGTTGAAAATCCGACATCTCTACCACTTTCATAATAGTTAAGTCCTGTTGTTCCAATTATTCTTTTTAAAAGAACATCAACAGGCATATCAAGATAGAATATTAAATCAGGCTCAGGAGCACATTCATATAAGTTCTTTACCCATTCAATATCCTGTCCTCTTACGACGTCTCTAGCTAGTGCCGTATAGTAGTACCTATCAAGAAGCACTATAAAACCTGATTGAAGTGCGGGTATAATCTGGTTTTCTAATCTGTCAACAAAATCTGCAGCATATAAAAGGCTGTATGTTGTTGCATTTAGTAAATTTCTGTCTTTTGCATCATCAATTACATTTGCAATAAGTCTTGAGGTCTTCCATTCAGATACCATAACTCCATATGATTGAGCCTGAATAGAACGTTTAAGTAGTTCTAGTTGTGTAGATTTCCCTGAACCATCAGTTCCTTCTATAACTATAAGAAGTCCTTCATAATTATGTTTCTTTTGAAATTTTTTCATATTTACCTCTGCTGCTTTTGAAATAAAATTTAGATTTCTACACCTTTTGCCTTTAATACTTCCTTTAGCATATTTCTTATCGTAACCTGTTTTGAATGTATAGAATCAAGTGCATTTAATTTTACCAAACCAAATTCATTTACCATTTTTTGATATTCTTTAATTACTCTGCCTTGAAAAATCATATAACTTTCATATGGATCGTTGCTGAGTTTTAAATCCATACCTGCTTCATAGAATTTTGGAGCTCTGTTTGAACAAATTCTTTCCATTGAAGTTTTAGGATCAATGTCAAAATAAAGAGCCAAATCAGGTTGGTATGCAAAACTATATACTTTTCTTACCCAATCAGGATCTACACCTCTTGCGACATCTCTTGCAAAAGCAGTATATGCATATCTATCTGCAAGTACGATAAATCCGGCTTTTAGAGCAGGTCCGATGACTTGTTTTAGTCTGTCCGCAAAGTCTACTGCATGTAATAGCGAAAAAGTTCTTGGCGAAAGTAAATTCTTTTTCTTTGCAAGTTTGGTTGTTTGACTAATTAAATCAGAAGAATTCCATTCCGTAAAAATAACATCCTTTCCAGAAGATTTTAACCAATCTCTCAACAGTGTAATTTGAGTAGACTTCCCAGAACCGTCTATTCCTTCCACGCATACAAGAGTTCCCGGTAGATTGTGTTTTTCTGTTAGTCTTGACACTTTCTTAGACTCCTTCGTTTTCTAAAAGTTGTACGTTAATCTTGCCGAATTTTGCAGATAAATTGTCTACAAAATGAATAAAATATAATTCAGGTTCCAAATCTTTTTCACCTAAATCAATAATTGCTCCCCATTCAGCTCTACCATGGTGAGCTGCAATCATTCTTGCAATTTCTTTAAAACCGTTTGTCATACATATTGAAAAACCAAATTGAGAATGACTAATCCATTCTTTTCTAAAGTTTTCATCATAATCAATCAAACCGTTCTCCACATCAATAGTATATTCAAATATTTTACCGATATCATGAAGCATACAAGCAGCATAAATATGATCAGTATTAAATTTATGGCTTGAAATAGTCATATTCTGTTCAGCAAACTTTAAACATTCAAGAGTGTGAACGATTAATCCTCCGATGTAATTGTGATGCATAACTTTTGCTGCTGGCATAATTTTTATTTTGTCTTTATGTTCTATAAAAAATTGAGTAAGAAATGCATGTAATTTCTCATCTTTAATTTTGTCAATATATGAAATAAGTTCGTTATAGACTTTTTCTCTTTCTTGTTCATTAAGTCCCATTTTTGCTTCTTTAACAAGTTCGAGTGCTGATATCAAACAATTATTGAATTTTTCATTAAAAGAGGCTGATACAATCCTTACGATGTTTCCGCATCTGAATATTTTATGGTCGAACCTATTTAACGTTTCTTCCCATAATATGCAGTTTAATAAAGAACCGTCTTGAGGATTTTTTAGTTGTAATTTCCCCATTTTAGTTCCTGCTTTTGTATCACCAACTGCAAACACTACTACTTCGTAATCTATATCAGTACTGAACATTGTATCCTCTTTTACTAATTTTTCTTTCTGTCAATAATTTTATTATCATTTCCCCATTTGAAAGAAGAACGGATTTCTTCTCCTACTTTTTCTATCAAATGATCAGCATTTTCTTTTCTTAATTTATTGAAATTTTTGCAACCACTTTGCATTTCATCAAGAAATTCGTTTGCAAAATCTCCGCTTTGAATATCTTTAAGTAGAGCTTTCATAGCTTCTCTTGATTCTTTACCTATAACTTTCGGCCCTCTGGTCATATCACCATATTCCGCAGTATTTGAGATAGAATATCTCATATCTGCCAGACCGCCTTGATTTATTAAGTCTACAAGAAGTTTCATTTCATGTAAAACTTCAAAGTATGCCATATATGGAGAATATCCTGCATCTACAAGAACTTCAAATCCTGTTTTTATAAGAGCTGATACACCTCCGCAGATTACGGCTTGTTCTCCAAACAAGTCTGTTTCAGTTTCTTCTTTAAATGTTGTTTCGATAATCCCAGCTCTTCCTGCACCAATTGCAGAAGCATATGAAAGTGCGACTTCTTTTGAGTCTTTTGACGGATCTTGATATATTGCAATAAGTGATGGAACTCCTCGGCCTATTTCAAATTCACTTCTTACTGTATGTCCAGGCCCTTTAGGTGCAACCATAATTACATTGACATTATCAGGTGCTACAATTTTTTTGTAGTGGATATTAAATCCGTGAGAGAACATTAAATATTGACCTGCTTTCAGGTATGGTTTAATTTGTTTTTCATAAACTTCAGCTTGAATTTCATCAGGAATAAGTATTTGTACGATATCAGCCCATTTTACTGCTTCTTCGATTGGCATTATTTTGAAACCATATTGCTCTGCTTTTTTAGCTGATTTCCCGTTCTCTCTAAGGCCCAGTACTACTTCACATCCTGAATCTCTTAAATTCATAGATTGCCCATAGCCTTGAGAGCCGAATCCGATGATCGCTATTTTTTTTGTCTTTATAAGTTCTGTATTAATATCTTTATCAAGAAAAATATGTAAATTATTCATATCCGCCTCACTAAAATTCTACTCCTTGTCTAAATTCTAGCACAAAGAAAAAATATAAAAGCGATATGTTAAATAAAATAATATTTTAGTTACAGACTTTATTTTCGCCTAATAAAAATACTTGTATTGGATTATTTTCGTATTCTTTAACAGGTTTGTAGAAATCTTTTACAAGAACACATTGTGTTTGAATACAATTTAAATGTCTTTTATGTAGGTATTCTTCAAGATTATCAGCTGTTTTTGTGTATTGTCTGTGTTTTAAAAATGCATAGAATTTACTTTTTCTCCTTGAAATTTCGCCAAGAGCAAAATTTAATACTTCATCGTAGTTGATGCCATAAGCATCATTGATTGACATATCAATTATAAAGTTTAAATTGTCACTGGTTGTAACAGAAAGATATGCAATAATTTTATGTCTTGCAGGTTCTTCCAGTACATATCTGTTTTTATAGAAACTTGTAAGTCCTTCAAAAAAAGGCTCTCTATACTCATCTTTGTATCTTTCAAGAGATGGCTTAAAATGATTTTTTATCTCTGAATTATATAGAGCAGCAACATCCTTTGCATCTGAATTTTGACAGTATCTGAAATTTGCTTTTATATTTGTATCTGGATTAAAGTTTTCAATTTTCCATAAATTTTCATAGCTGCATTGTCTAAATCCGCAACCTGTAATAAAAAGGTTAATCAATTCATCATGTGATTGATCAATAGCTGCATGGAACGATACTGCACCTCTAGCTCCAAATCTTGCTATAACAAATTCTACGAGTTGTTTCCCTATTTCATAATCATTTTGTTTAAATATAAGTCTTGTGATATTTATTTTGTATGGATTTCCACGAGTTGGCACGACTGTAATAATACCTATAATTTCACCATTATCCAAATATAGGAATGTTTCAGGTAAAAACTTATACTTTAAAGGTACAAAAAGATGCATAATAGAACAAATTTGTCCGATTAAAGTTTTTAGTATTATATCACTGCAATCGTAGCCAATTTGAGATATTAATTTTTTTACACGTTTAGTATCGAAGAAATTAAATTTTCTGATTACTGCCATATACATATTATATAATTTATTTCATCAAATCGCAAGTTTGTGTTAAAATTTTTCTGCGAGGCGAGATATGAAAATAGCTGTAATAGAAAAAGATACGATAAAAACAAAAAATGTTGAAGATATTACGCTCGGAACCAGATGTGGTGCAATTGTAAAAGTTATAGGTTGTGGCCTGTGTGGGTCAGATATAGTTAAGTTTGTCCATAAAATATCAAAAGATGGAACAGTACTTGGACATGAAATAGTTGCAGAGATTGTAGAAATTAATTCTCAAACTGATTTTAAAGTTGGAGATGAGATAGTTACATCCCATCATATTCCTTGTGGAGAATGTTGGTATTGCAAGAATGGAAATGTTTCTATGTGCAGTCATTTTAAAGAAACTAATATAAAACCAGGAGGTTTCTCTGAATATGTTTATCTATCAGAAGAGCATCTCCAAAATGTTGCTCATCTAAAACCAAAGAATTTAACATACATAGAAGCTTCTTTTTATGAACCTTTAGGATGTTGTGTAAGAGCAGTAAAAAGAGCTCAGTTACTTAAAAATTCAACTGTTACAGTGATTGGGTTAGGTTCAATAGGTATTCTTATGGCACAAGCACTTAAAGCTTTTGGTATGAATGTTATTGGATGTGACTTAATAGATGAACGATTAGAATTTTTGCAAAAATTAGGAATTGATGCGATTAATTCAAAAGATACTAATTTTGCAAAAGATTATATTTACAAAAAAACTGATGGATATGGTGCTGATGCTATATTTATGACATCAGGTGCTGATAAGGCTATTGAGCCTGCATTGCAGTTTGTTCGTAACGGTGGAAAGATTTTAGTATTTTCTAGTACCCCTCATGATGCAGCAGCTTATTCTAATAATGAAATATATTATAGGGAATTAACAGTACTTGGAAGTTATTCTCCGTCTCCTGATGATTTGAAAGATTCTTTAGAATTGTTGAAAACTGAACAAGTTAATGTAAAAGGTCTTTCTACTGTGTATAATTTGGATTCAATACAAAAAGCTTTTGATGATACAATGTCTAATAGAATTATGAAAGCTTATATCAAGATAAAGGAATAAATTTTATGCGTGCTATTCAATATTACGGACCACAAGATATTAGGTATGAAGAAGTGATGGTAAAACCGCCTGAGGAAGGTGAGGTTGTTGTAAAAGTTATGTCAGCACTAACTTGTGGTACTGATGTAAAAACTTTTAGAAGAGGCCATCCTGTCCTAATTAAAAGTGTTCCTTCTGGATTTGGACATGAATTTGCAGGGATTATAGAGAAAGTTGGAAAAGGTGTTGATAACGTAAAAGTTGGAGATCGAGTAGTTGCTGCTAATTCAGCTCCTTGCGGAGATTGTTTCTTCTGTAGACGAGGGGAATACAATCTATGCGAACATTTAGATTTATTAAATGG
>CASECH010000202.1 GCA_949286405.1 uncultured bacterium | reverse complement strand
TAAGGTTGCAAAATATCTTTCACATTATCTTCTGATTCATTATCATACAGATAAAAACGTTCAACTCCAACCATTTTATGGTACTCAATCCACTCTTTTAAATAAGGAGCTTCATTTTTTAAAACAGCAACTATTGAGAGATAGACCTTTGGATTTGAATATGTCTGAGGAACAAATTTACACAATCTTGGCAGCATTCTTTTTTTTAACTTAATCCCAATGAAATTATATTCTTTCTCTATAAAATCACCACCAAGATAATTTTGATGCCAAAATTTATCTATGAATTTATTTACATAAAACATTTTTAGCCTCTATATGTTTAATCCACTCTTGATTTTTCAAATACCAATCAATAGTAAGTTTAATCCCCTCTTCAAAAGTCAAAGAAGGTTCCCAACCTAATTCACTTTGGATTTTATCATTACATATAGCATAACGTTTGTCATGACCTAGACGATCTTCCACATACTTAATAGAAGACTCATCTTTTCCCATTGCATCAAGAATTATGTGTGTAATTTCAAGATTTGTTTTCTCATTATGACCACCAATATTATATACTTCACCAACTTTGCCCTTATGAAGTACTGTATCTATTGCAGTACAGTGATCATATACATATAACCAGTCACGAACATTCATTCCATCTCCATATACAGGAACTTTTTCACCTTTTAAAAGTTGTGAAATAAAGAATGGAATAAGTTTTTCAGGATATTGATATGGCCCGTAATTGTTAGAACAACGAGTATTCAATACCGGCATTTTATATGTTTCATGGTAAGCTCTTACAAGCATATCAGCACTAGCCTTTGAAGCTGAATATGGACTATTCGGAGCTAAAGGAGTAGTTTCATAAAAATACCCTGTTTTCCCTAAAGTTCCGTATACTTCATCAGTTGACACCTGCAAAAATCTATCTGTTTTGAATTCTTTTGCAGCTTGTAAAAGATTTAGAGTCCCTTTAACATTCGTTTCTATGAAAATCTCAGGACCTGTAATAGAACGGTCAACATGTGATTCTGCTGCGAAATTTACAACCGCATCGACCTGTTCTACTAACTGAGGTACAAGCTTTTTATCGCAAATATCTCCATGGACAAATGTATAATTTGGATTATCTTTTACATCATCAAGATTTTCAATATTTCCTGCATAAGTCAACGCATCTAAATTTATAATTTTGTAATCAGGATGTCGTTGAAGCATTTGTCTTACAAAACAACTTCCAATAAATCCTGCACCACCTGTAACAAGTATTTTCATATTATATTAACTCCTCTTTATTTATATCTTTTAATAACGTTTGAACACTGTCCTTGTCAGATAAAATCGGCTCAAAATCTATTTCCCAGTCGATATTTATATCTTTATCACACCATAAAATACCTCTGTCAGCTTGAGGAGCATATTCTCCGCTTGCTTTGTATAATAATTCAGCTTCATCTGATAATACAACAAATCCATGTGCAAACCCTTCAGGAATAAATAGCATATGCTTATTTTCTTCTGATAATTCAACTTTTACATATTTACCAAATGTTTTTGAATTTGGTCTGATATCAACAGCCACATCATATATTCTACCTCGAGAACATCTTACAAGCTTTGCTTGACCATAAGGTTTTGCTTGATAATGCAAGCCTCTCAATACATGAGCAGATGATTTTGAATGATTATCTTGACTAAATTCAACATCAATTCCATTTGCATAAAAATCAGACTTTTTATAACTTTCCATAAAAAATCCACGATTATCACCAAAAACCTTAGGCCTTATCAATATAACACCATCAATCCCTAATTTTTCAAATTCAAACGGCATAATTTCTCCTTAATCACTAATTCAATTATACACATAAATTTCAAAATTACCAACGAAGGGAATATATTTTTGCAAAAATTCAAATTAGGATACCAAAAAAGGAGCAATCATGAAAAATTTAAAAAATATTTTGGGACTTATACTTGCAATTATCACACTTGCATCAACAACTGCCTATGCACAAGAACAGAAAATAAAATTTAATAAAGACACATATACCCTCAAAGATTATACAGAAAAACCAAATGAATATGAATATTTTACAAATGGAGAAACTCCCGAAAATTGGCATTCTAAAATCACATTATCGAATCACCCTAATCTGACAAACGAAACAGAAGCAGCTGCTGAATATGCTCACAAAATTCAAGAACAGACTCCCGGTGCCTCAGTACTTGTACTGCCTGACGTTGCTATGGCTGAATATATAACATTCCCTACAACAAGAGACTACTATGAATATAACGCATTGATATTTAAGCCTTCAAAAACTAAAGGTCTTGATATGTTTAAATTTTCAAAACGATTTTATGCAGCAGAACTAAACGGAACAGAAGGTGCAAGAAAAAAAGCAATAGAATTTGCACAAGAAAACAGTGCTAAACATATGGAAATTCTTGATAAAACAGCCCATAAGTATGGCGTTGATTAATTATACGTAGAATATCTAATGTAAATACTCTTTTGTAAAGATTAATTTAAAATTCCCCAATTCAAAGTATTTGTGATACAATATTATCAAGTAATACAGTAAATTAAATGAGCTGGGGAGAGAAAATGAGTAATCAGCAAAACATGTTTAGTGATGGGAAGATTATTCCGGTAAACATAAGAGAAGAAATGAAACGTTCATACATTGACTATGCAATGAGTGTAATTGTAGGTCGTGCATTACCTGACGTTCGTGACGGTCTAAAGCCTGTACACAGACGTATTTTATACGCTATGAACGAACTTGGGATGACTCCTGACAAACCATTCAAGAAATGTGCACGTATCGTTGGTGAAGTACTTGGTAAATACCACCCTCACGGTGATACAGCAGTATATGAAGCATTAGTTCGTATGGCTCAAGATTTTTCTACAAGATATCTTACAGTAGACGGACATGGAAACTTCGGATCAGTTGACGGAGATGGTGCAGCTGCTATGCGTTATACAGAAGCTAGAATGCATAAAATAACTCAATCAATGCTTGCTGATATCGATTGTGAAACAGTTGAATTTGAGCCAAACTTTGACGGTTCATTACAAGAACCTTCAGTTTTGCCTGTAAGACTTCCAATGTTATTACTTAACGGAGTATCAGGTATCGCTGTAGGTATGGCTACAAACATCCCTCCTCATAACCTTTGCGAAATAGTGGACGGTACAATTGCATTAATTGACAATCCAAACATTACGGTTACAGAATTAATGGAATACGTAAAAGGCCCAGACTTCCCGACTGCTGCAACTATCATAGGTTTGAATGATATTAAACAAGCATATGAAACAGGTAGAGGTTCAATAAAAATGCAAGCCGTTGCAAGTATTGAAGAAATTGCAGGCGGCGGAGGAAGACAAGCTCGTACAGCTATCGTTGTAACTGAAATCCCATACCAAGTTAACAAAGCCATGCTTATTGAAAAAATTGCAGAACTTGTAAAAGATCAAAGAATTACAGGAATTTCAGATATTCGTGATGAGTCTGACAGAGAAGGTATGCGTATCGTAATTGAGCTTAAACGTGATGCAAAACCTGATGTTGTTAAAAACAACTTGTTTAAATATACTCAGCTTGCGACTTCATTCGGTGTAAATATGCTTGCACTATGTGGTAAGCAACCAAGATTATTAAACTTGTATGAAGTTTTATCAGAATTTGTTGAACACAGGGTAGAAATTGTCACAAGAAGAACTATTTTCTTCCTTAAAAAAGCAAAAATCAGAGCTCATATTTTGGCAGGTTTGATTATTGCACTAGGTTCTATTGATGAAGTAATCGAATTGATTAAAAAATCAAAAACAACTGATGATGCAAGAACCGGCTTGATGAGCAGATTTGGACTTGACGTTGATCAATCAAATGCAATTCTTGAAATGCAATTAAGAAGATTGACAGGATTGGAACAAGACAAAGTTAAAGCTGAATATGATGAATTAGTTAAGAAAATCGCTGAATACGAAGATATTCTTGCAAGCCGTCAAAAAATTCTTAATATTATCAAAGAAGAACTTTTAGAAGATAAAGAAAAATACGGCGATGACAG
>CASECH010000201.1 GCA_949286405.1 uncultured bacterium | reverse complement strand
CCCCAAGATGGGTTTCTTCCAAGTATACTTTGTGGATTGTCTTTAGGGTTTTGAGGCCCAGCGTAGAATGTTTCAAACCATATATGTACTTTCATATTGCGTTTATGTGCTTCTTTTATCCATATTGCAAGAGGATCTATTCCTGAAAATTGCTCGTTTTGTGTTGTAAAACCGTATGCTTGCATTGTTTCTGAAGGGAATATGGTTTTTCCGTGAAAATATGATTCTAGGAATATATCACTTACTCCTGCTTTTTTTATTCTAATTATTGTATCTTCTATTTCATTTTCTGTTTTTTCTGTTGGTCTAATCCATACCCCTTTTAATTCATTGCTTTTATAAGGAACTACACTTTTCAAAGCATCATTAGCAGCTTCTATTGCAAGTTTAGAGTATTTTTGTACTTCATCAGGATTTTTTTGAGCTTTTTTTAGATAATTTTTTGCATCGTCAATATAGCTGTTTGGAACTCTCCAATTATAGTCAGGAACACTTGCTTTATAAAAATCAATCATTTGTTGAGCTTCTGCAATTTTCTTTTCTGATTCAAATATGTAACTTGCTGATGTAGTATATGTATATACTACATTAGCATCCTGATCTATGTATATTTTAGTTCCCACTTTTATACTTTGATTCATCCAATTTTTTGCTTTTCCATGTCCACTTATTACAATACCATTTGGAGGAATAAATGAGTCTGCACCGGAAAGTTCTGTTACAGTATTTCCTTCTACAACTGCTTCTGCTCCAAATTCATTTGTATTTGTTCTAATCCCATATGCCGGAGTATAAATTACAAGTTGATTTATGCCCCTTGCTCCCGGTAGGTAACTTCCGCTTCTGTTGGATGTTGCTGTCGGATCTATTGCATTTATCCAAGCTTTTGTATAACTAAATACAACCTCTCCTTTTGCGGGTTGGTATGGTCTGAAAGCAGGGGGGATTGCTTTATTTTCAAGGGAGTTATCCAAATTACAAGGAGGTTGAACTATTGTTTGTATATTAGTGTCTTTTGTTGATCCTTGAGCTGTGAGTATTTCATTATTATCTAATACCACTTCTCCAAAACAGCTCAATGTTGATAGTACTAATGTCATTATTACTGATAAAAGGTATTTTAATTTCATTTTTTACTCCCTTGTGACATTATAATAATCTGTCTTCTCATAGTTTAGCTCATTTATTGAATGTATTTTTTCTTGTAGAGCTCTGTTTTGTGGATTAAGCATGTATGATATTTGGTAATATTTTTTTGCGTTGACTAAATCTGCAAGTTTTTCATATATAATTGCCATTTTTAGATTAATATTATACTGTTTTGAATATTCACTGTTATATGCTATTTTATAATGGTGAAGTGCATGGTGGAATTCATGCCTTTTATAATAAAACTCGCCAAGATAAAAATTTAAATCAGCATTATTCTTATTTATATTCATTGCTTTATCAAAATAACTTCTTGCAAGACTACCTTTGTCAGCTAGGTCATATAATCTTGCAAGTCTGACAAAAGATTTGATATCAGCTGTAGGGAGCATTGTCAAAGTATAATACTCCCCCATTGCAAGTTGCAAATAATGCTTCTTTTCAACACTATTGTTAGCTGTTTCAAATTTATGATAATAAAAATCCGCTTCTTGGAGCAATTCTGATTTGTTTACTTTTTTGTAATCAAACGAAATGTTATCATATTCGAGCTGTCCAATTTGTGCAGCACAAGCATGCTCTGTATTATGAGCTAAAAATATTAATCCTAAAACTAACAGGGTGGAAATTATTTTTCTAGTAATCACGCCAGTTAGGGGCTGCTTTAATGTCATGTTGCATAAATGATTCATCATCATAAGCAGGGTCAACATTCATAAAAAAGTATCTTATTTGTTTCATAGGAGCTTTTTCATACATAGGATTTTTTACTTCAGATTTGTATTCTTCTCCATTAGCTCTGCATTTACTGCGTTGAACAGCTTCGATAGTGATTTCTGAGTGTCCGTGATTTCTAAGATAATCAGCGTCGTATGTATCTGAAGTTGTTAGTTCCGCAAAACAAGGAGCTGTTGTAGTCATAAGCCCAATTAAAATTAATGTTAAAAATCTGTTTTTCATTTCCACCTCAATTAATATTGTACCACTAATTATATTACTTTTGAAAGCAGTAACAAAATCATTATAATTTCTTAACATAATAAGGACATGTACTATTTGTATGATTTATTTATAATTTCTTCCAGTTTTTCTAAAAGTTGGTCTTCAGGAACTTTAGCTATAATCTCTCCTTTTTTGAAGACATAGCCTTCATTTATACCACCTGCAATTCCAAAATCAGCGTGTTTTGCTTCTCCTGGACCATTGACAGCACAACCCATGGTCGCAATTGTAATTGGAAGGTCTAGGTGTTTAAATTTTTCTTCAACTTTTTTAGCTAGATTTATTAGGTCAATTTGAGTTCTGCCACATGTCGGACAAGATACAAAATTTACTCCTTTTTGTCGTAAATTCAAACTCTTTAGAATTTCAAAGCCTGCAGTTACTTCTTCTACCGGATCTTCTGTTAAAGATACCCTTATTGTATCTCCAATCCCTTCAGCAAGAAGTGTACCTAATCCTACAGAAGACTTTATTAAACCTCCGCGTAAGGTTCCAGCTTCCGTAACTCCAAGATGGAGAGGATAAGGTATTTTATCTGCAATAGAGCGATATGCTTCAATAGTAGTAAGCACATCAGACGATTTTAAAGATACTTTTATTAAATCAAAATCAAGCTCTTCTAATATTTTGATATGACCAAGTGCGCTAAGTACCATTTTTTCAGATAATGGTATATCTTTATCTTGGTATTCTTTTTCTAAAGATCCGGCATTTACACCTATTCTTATTGGAATATTTTGTTGTTTTGCAAGTGAAACAACTTTTTCAACATTTTCTCTTTTGCCGATATTCCCAGGGTTAAGTCTTAGGGCATTAATCCCGTTATTAATGCATTCTATTGCTAATCTGTAGTCAAAGTGTATATCTGCAATCAGCGGAAGCGGTGATTTTTTTACAATTTCTTTTATCGCAGAAGCAGCGTCTTTATTAAGTACTGCAAGCCTTACAAGTTCGCAACCTCTTTCTTGCATTTTTTCTATTTGAGCAAGGGTCGCATTTACATCTCTTGTATCGGTATTACACATTGATTGTACGCTTATTGGATTATTGTGACCGATTTTTACATTTCCGATTGATATTTCTTTTGATTCTCTTCTTTTTATCATAATATGTTTATAATAGCACAAGAAAATTTTTGGAGGTAGTTTTATGAAAGTTGCTGTATTATCTGATATTCATGGAAATTTCCAAGCATTGAAAGCTGTTGTAAATGATATGGATAAATTTGATTGTGAAAAAGTGTTATGTTTAGGTGACCTTGCGATGGCAGGTCCTCAACCTGATGTTGTGATTAATTATGTCGAAAAACAAAATGATTGGGAAGTTATTCAAGGAAATACCGATAAAATGATAGCAGAATATTCTATAGAGTTATTTAATCAAGTATATTCAACTTTCCCAGTTATGGCTAATGCTTTAGCTGATGATGCGAAAATTTTGTCGGATGCTCAAAAGAATTTTTTGAAAAATTTGCCTCAGCAAAAAGACATTGATATTTGTGGGGTTAAAGTTTTGATGGTACACGGATCTCCAAGAAAAAATAATGAAGATATTTTACCTGACTTCCCAATAGAAAAAGTTGAAGAAATTATTTCAGGTACTGATGCTGATTTGATTTTTTGCGGGCATACTCATATCCCTTGCGGGTATCAGACTAATAAAAAGCAAACAGTTGTTAATGTTGGTAGTGTTGGACGCCCTATGCATGGGGAACCTAAAGCTTGTTATGTTATTGCAAATTTTGAAAACGGAACTTTTTCTATTGAGCATAGATTTGTCGATTATGATAAGGAAACTGCTGCGGAAATTGTTTCAAAAAGAGGTTTTGATGGGTGCTTAAAGTTGGCAAGTATGATTTTAAATCCTAAAGATAGGCATATTTAGAGTTGTTTTGCTAAAATTTTTGTTTGTGTTAGCATATTTTTGAAAGAGATTTTAACTATGTTTGAAGATAGAGAGCAAATTATTTCTTATATAAAAAAATTAAATCAGCCGAAAGTTTTAGTTGTCGGAGATTTAGCTATTGATGAAATGGTTTATGGTGATGCCGAACGTATATCAAGAGAGGCTCCTGTATTAATTTTACGTCATTCACATACAAAACTTATTTTAGGTGCTGCGTCGAATGCTGCACATAACGTTGCAACTTTAAATAACGGAAATGTTTCTGTAATTGGAGTATGTGGTGAAGATTTTCAAGCTGGACAACTTAGAGATACTTTTGAAAAGGCTAATGTGAACTGTCAATATCTTGTTGTGGATCCTAAAAGAAAAACAACTACTAAAACAAGAATTTCCGGATCTATTACAACTTCTATTACTCAACAGATTGTAAGAATTGACAGACAAACTGATGGTTTTTTGAGTGAGGATATAGAAGAAAAAGTTATCCAAAATATCGAAAAAGCTGTGCCTTTGCATGATGCAGTTATTCTTTCTAATTATCATATAGGGACATTAACTCCTAAAATAATTGAAAAAACTATCGAGTGTGCAAATAAATATGGTAAAATAGTTGTAGTTGATGCTCAAAGAGATTTGGGTACTTATAAAAATATTACTTCTATGACCCCTAATTTGCCTGATACTCAAAAGTCTGTGGGATTTTTTATAAACAGTGAAGATGATTTGAAACATGCAGGGGACAAACTTCTTGAAGAAACCAATGCAAAATCTGTATTGATTACTTGTGGTGCTGATGGGATGTTTGTTGCAAAACCTGATAAAAACTATTCTAAGATTCCTGTTTTTAATAAGTCAGAAGTGTTTGATGTTACCGGTGCAGGTGACACAGTTACTGCCGTATATACTTTAGCTTTAGCTGCAGGTGCTGATTCATACACTGCTGCAATAATCGGAAATATCGCAGCTAGTATAGTTGTTCGTCAGTTTGGTTGTGCTACTACAACTATTGATGAACTTTTGAAGGCTGTTGAGCTTTTATAGATTTTTACTCTAAAAAGGAGAATTTTTATGCAAAATTTAACAGATACACTAAAAAAGGTTAGACCTGTAGATTTGATTATTATACTTGGTGTAATCATAGCTTTGTTTGTCGGTTTTTTGACTTTCAAAAACTTTAGACAAACTGCTGCAAAGCAAATTGAAGCTACTTCTCAAATTTCATTTCAAGTGTTTATTAGAGGTATTACTTATACAGGTAATGATTTGCCAATTAAATCAGGGGATAAGACTTTTATAAGTATCAGAAATGTTCCATACTCTGATTTGGATATAGTAAATGTAAAAGCTGATAGAAGAAAGGTTGTCTTGCCGACATTGAAACCTAATAAGGTTATGGTTGTGGATGATGTTTCTCAAGCTAATATGTACGATGTTCTTGTTACTTTGACAGATACTGCCAAAATTACTAAGGATGGTGCTGTTGTTGGTGGTAACAAAATTAAAATGGGATTACCTATAACTTTAGAAGGTAGGGATTATAAATTTACAGGTACAGTTTCAGATATTCGCGTAATGCAATCTACAGATGATAAAGAGTTAGATAAATCAATTAATAAAGCAGACAATGTTCAATAAAATTCTTAATTTTTCTCAATCAAAACTAAATTTCTGTTATGAAAATAGTTTATTTTTGCAAAATATTGATAAATTTATTTTCGTATCGATACTTATTGTGTATTTGGCATCGACTTTTATGTCGTCAGATGTCATTGGCTTTGTTGCATTAATAACTATATTTTTAACTGTTGTTAAATTATTTACAACTCCAAAGAAAGCTCTGTCTTGCAAGAGTTTTGAACTATGGCTTTTAGCTTATTTTATGATTGTTATAGTTAGTTTATTTGGATCAACTCTTTTTCATTATAGTTTAAAAGGGTTTATGAAAACTTTTACATATTTAGGGTTTTATGGCTCTTTAGTGCAATACTT
>CASECH010000200.1 GCA_949286405.1 uncultured bacterium | reverse complement strand
TACTCAGTTGTGTATGAAAGCTATCGAAAAATATATGCCTAAAGGAGCAAAAGTTGCAGATATTGGCATGGGGTCAGGAATTTTGGCAATATGTGCAAAAAAGTTTGGAGCCTCTTATGCGTATGGTTGCGATAATGATGATACAGTTATAGATGTAGCTAAAGAGAATGCTGTAAAAAATAATGTTGAGTGCGATTTTGAATTAAACACTGCTGATAAAATAACTGAAAAATTTGATTTAGTTGTGGCAAATATTTTACATAATGTATTAGCTGAAATTATGGGTGATTTAAAAAATATTATGACTGATAATGGAATATTAGTCTTGTCTGGAATTTTAGATGAAAAAAAGCCTGTTGTTGCTGATGCACTAAAAAAATATAATTTATGTGTAGTTGAAGAATTACATCAAGATCAGTGGGTTGCTTTTGTGGTGAAAAAATAATTTTTGTAAGAATATGTGGAGGCAAGATGTCTAAAACAGCAATAGTAATACCGGCAAGATATGGTTCATCAAGGTTAGAAGGTAAACCTCTAATTAAGGTCGCAGGTAAGTCTATTATTCAATGGGTTTATGAAAAAGCTATGCAAGCTAAGCTTGCTGATTTGATTATTGTTGCTACTGATGATGAGAGAATTTTTGATGAGGTCAAATCTTTCGGTGGTGAGGTTGAAATGACTTCAACTGAACATAAATGTGGTTCTGATAGGATTAAAGAAGTTGTGATGAGGCATCCGGAAATTTCTTTTATTGTAAATTTGCAGGGTGATGAGCCACTTATAAAACCGGAAAGTATTGACGCTGTTATCAAAGACGTTAAAGATGATGAAAAGGCTGATATTTCAACTTTAGTTAGGGTTATTGATGAAAAGAATGAAATTGAAAACCCTAATTTAGTAAAATGTGTTGTTGATAACTATGGCTATGCTATGTATTTTTCAAGATCAAAAATACCTTTTGAAAGAAATGAAAATCAAGCAATATTTTATGGTCATCTAGGTATATATGGATATAAACGTGAAGCATTAATTAAAATGACAGAACTTCCTCAAAGTTCTTATGAATTGTCTGAAAGTTTGGAACAATTAAGAGCTTTACAAAATGGAATGAAAATAAAAACTTCTGTTGTTGATTTTAAACCTATTGGTATTGATACAAAAGAGGACCTAGAAAAGTTTAAGGCAATTATTTGTAAATAAATGCTAAATGCTTAGCTTTTAAATAATGAACTTGGGTTAACACTAAATAGTCTTGCTATTTTTAATAGCATATTAAGACTAATTCTTTCTCTTTTATTTTCAACTCTACTAATAAACTCTCTTGAACAATTTAATTTTTCAGCCAAAGCTTCCTGAGATAGCTTTGCTTTTACACGAAGCTTTTTAATATTCTCAGATATAATTCCATGATAATTTAATTCAAATTCTTCCATAATACTATTAAATATTCATATTATGATTTATTCTATGAAGTTTTTCATCACACATGCGGCTATTTTATATATAATCTACTACTTTAGTATAGTAAACTTATACAAAAATAGAATTTTTTATAAAAAGTACTTGCAATTTTTGTAAACTTAAATTAAGATATTATTATAAATCTTCAAGAAAATTTAGAAAAATAAATATTTTTTAATATTTTGTGATTTATTAAAGTGTTAGCTTATTATAATGAAGGAAAAGACTATGACTGAAAATGCAGAAATGCCTAATGAAACAGAAGATCGTCAAAGGATACTTTTGGCTGATGACGAAGCAAGTATCAGACGAATTTTGGAAACGCGATTAAAAATGGCTGGTTATGACGTTTATACTGCTCAAGACGGAGAGGAAGCAATAAACGCATTTAACAAGTACAATCCTGATTTAGTTGTATTAGATGTAATGATGCCAAAAGTTGACGGTTACGGTGTGACTCGTGAAATTAGAAGAACATCTGATGTTCCTATTATAATTTTAACAGCATTAGGAGATGTTTCTGAAAGAATAACCGGTTTAGAGCTTGGTGCTGATGATTATGTTATAAAACCATTCAGTCCAAAGGAATTAGAAGCAAGGGTCAAAGCTGTATTAAGAAGAACAAATAATAGAGAGACAGCAACTCCGACAGGAAAGGTTGCAAAAAATGTTATAACAACAGGTAATATAAAAATTGATACAGCAAGACGTCAAGTTTTCCGTAAGAATGAGAGAATTCGTTTGACGGGTATGGAATTTAGTCTATTAGAATTATTAGTAAATAATTCTGGTCAGGCGTTTTCAAGAAACGAAATTTTACAACATGTTTGGGCATATCCGCCAGATCATAGAATTGATACTCGTGTAGTAGATGTACACATTTCAAGATTGAGATCAAAATTAGAATCTGATCCTGCAAATCCAGAATTAATACTTACTGCTCGAGGAATAGGTTATATGTTCCAAAGAATTAATTAAAAAAAAGCTTCCATATTGGAAGCTTTTTTTTAATTAAAAGTATAGACAATTGTTTTTTTTATGTTATTATATACATGTAATGGCGCCTGTAGTCAAGCGGTTAAGACCTCGGATTGTGGTTCCGATATGCATGGGTTCGAATCCCATC
>CASECH010000199.1 GCA_949286405.1 uncultured bacterium | reverse complement strand
CTGCTATTTGATATATGTCAGGTGCAGGTTTGCCAGGAATAGTTCCGTCAGAGTAGACTATTTTTTCTAGGTCAAACCATTTTGCAAGATTGAATTCCTCTATATAAAAATCGACATTATCTTTTTCTGACATTGTAGCTATTGTCATTGGAACATTGTTATCTTTTAGAAAGTTAAGAAATTCTATAGCTCCTGGTGCAAGTTTTGTGTTTTTGTAATCTTTTCTGCACATTTCTCTATAGACTTCTTCTTTTTCTTTTGCAAGTTTTTCTACCATTTTTGGTTCAGGTTTACGTCCTATTGCATATGCAATAATATCTTCATTAGTGCGTCCAAACATGTATTTTCTCATTTCTTCATCAGAAAAAGCAGTTCCTCTTAAACGTTTAGAATAGGCTCTCCAAGCTTCAAGATGTTTTTCTGAGTCAAAAAATAATGTCCCGTTAAAATCAAAGATTATCCCTTTATACTTTTGCATAATTTACCTTTTCTATATTATTGTAATTGTTGCTCCATTATCTTGTCGTAGTATTTCAAGTATAATTTTGCATTTTTTTCGTTCTTTAATTTTTTATATACATAAGCTAAGTTGTAGTGAAAATCTGGTTCTGTATTTTTTAGCTCAATGGCAGAAATGAATGCATTTTTTGCTTTTCGAAGTTCTCCGATTTTTATATATGCACACCCAAGGTTGTAGTATCCATATGGGAAATTAGGGTTTATGTTAAGTAATTTTTTGTATTGAACTATTGCAAGGTGAGGTTTATCTTCATTTAAATATGCATTTCCAAGATTGTAATATGACTTGTAATAGTTCTCATCGCAAAGTATTGCTTTTTGATACATAAATATCGCTTCGCTGTTTTTTTCCTGGTCTTGCAAAATATTTCCCAGTAGTAACCAATTTTGAGGAGTTCTTTCTTCCTCTGGGATACTTAATAACAAGTCAAATGAACTTTTTATATCGTTTTCAGCATAAAAAATTGTTGCTTGTTTGCTTATCGTCTCAAATTCTTTTGAAATTTTTGGGGGCTCTTTTGTTTGTTTCTTAAATGGCAAAGATGCTGCATATGTTACAATTTGCAGCTGAACTATTATAACCAAAATTGATACAAATATCCTCTTCATATCAAATATTATAGAATAAATAAAATTTTTCTCCATAAATATTTGACATTTTTTTTACATATTTCATAATGTGATTGATGTCTCTTTTACTGATTTAGCACCTGCACTTTTAACTCCTTAGTGCAGGTGTTCTTTTTTTATAAAAAAAAAAGAGGTTGATATTAATTCAACCTCTACACACACATTTTCACACTATATTTCCACACACTATTAATTAATTTTTGTTTGTGAATGCAAGAGCTCCGGCTACAAGACCTCCGATTGCTGCTAGAACGGGAACTCTGAATATTGCTTTTGCAATAGGTCCTTTATTTTTCCATAAACAATTTAGAGCTATTGCACCGCTTACACCAAATATTGCACCACCTGTTGCATTACCTGCGACTTTTTTTGCATTTTCCCATCTGCTTACCGGCTGTCCGTTAATTTTAGAAATATTTTCTTCTGCTGTTTTATTATCTGCTAAGCCAAAGCTTAATGTTTGGAATAGACCTTGAGCGTATGAGTTTTTGCCATATTTTCTAATATCTTCTGTAATAGTTGTACCATATTGTTGTTGGTACATACTCATAGCTCTGTTTTGGATATCTTCATCAGATGCACTGTCGCCATACATACTTCTTACGCTTTCTAAAAATGCGTTGTATGCAGGTATGATTTGTTGTTGTTCATCTTGCATTATTTTTTCTCTTAGAAGTGATGCTTTTCTTGCTATACCTTCTTGTGGAGAATTTAACTGTAAATCTGCATTTCTCATTTTTTGTTGCTGATTTACTCGATTGTTAATCAAAAAATCTTGATATTTTTGGTAATTATCATAATAATTTTGATAGTTTCCTCCCATCGGCATCATAGGATAACCCATTCCAAGACCACCCATTGGAAATATGCTTCCGTTCATTCCCATTGCTCCTGCCATAGGAGAATAGAGATCTAAGCCGCATAAATCGTTCAATGCAACCTGGTTATTATATGCATTAGGAAACATTCCGTACATATTTGCTGCAGCTATGTTGTAGCCTGCCATAACCTAACCTCCAATTTAATTTATCTAACCTTACCTTATTTATATAAAAAATTTATGTGTTGAAAAATTGCCTTGTTTCAAATTTTATATTAAGAGTTCTTAACAATTCAATTTAATATATGATTGCATTCACTTACAAGTCAGTATATTATAAGCTAAAGAGGTATATAGCATTGAAAAAATTTTTCTCAGCATTATTTTCTTTATTATTGTTTGCAGCTATTGGAGCAAGCATATATTTCTACCCTGAATTTTACAATACTCAATTAGATAAAATTAGAGGAATGTACTATGTGTATAAGGGAGATAAGGCATATAGACAGTGGAAATTACAAAAGGCTATTAATTACTATCAACGAGCTGTAACTCTTTATCCCGCTCATTATACTGCTTGGTATAATTTGGGAAATATTTATGTAGCTTATGAAGATTACTATTCTGCTGTTGACTCTTATGAAAAAGCTATTGAATATAATCCTAAATTTATTGTTGCAAGAATGAATTATGGGGTTATTTCAACGGAAAAGTTAGGAGATTTTGATGGTGCTATTGATCAATATAATGAAATAATAAATGTAAAAAGAAAACTTTGGTCAATCCCGTTTATATTTAATAACAAAAGAAGTACCAAAATGAATAGAGGGCTTGCTTATTACAATATTGGAGTTGCATACAAGCAAAAATCTATATATAGTGGAAATGATTGGGAAATGCGACGTCAATATTTATTAAAAGCTCTTGATGCATACAGTAATTCAGTTAAAATTCTGAAAAAAGATTACGATGCCAGATATAATTTAGCATTAACTTATCATCTGCTTGGAGAATATAATGAGGCAGGTAAGAATTATTGTAAGGCTATGGAGTTATCTCCAATGGAATATGAGGCTCATTATAATTTAGCGATATTATTAAGGCATATGCGTTATTATAAGGAGTCACTTGAAGAATTGGAAAAAGCTACAAGTTTAATTACAGATAGTGACGGTAATACAAACAGGCAAAGATATGTTTTTGATGTAATGAATGATGTAACAAGAACAATTTTAGCAGGAGCAGATTCTAAATCGTTGGTTGAAAAAATAGATGAAGCTCCACTTTCTGCAAAAAATATTACATATGTTCATGGCAAAATTGTAGCCTCAGAAGAACTTGATAAAGCAATTATGGAAAATTTTAAGACTTGTGCTTTTACAAAAATATATGAGGAGAATCCTGAGGATTTTGAGTCAGAAAGTTTTAATAATAGGGGATTTGTAAGAGTGCCTTCTGATGATTTGAGATAATTTAACCTTTAACAGCACCTTCATTTTCTCCGGATATAAAGTATCTTTGCATTGCAAGGAAAAATATTAATATCGGTATTGTAGACAGTATTGAACCAGCAGCAATAAACCGCCAATTTGAACTGAACATCCCTTGCAGGTTATTTACGCCCACAGGAAGTGTGTACATAGTCTCTTTTGTTAGTACAATACTTGGCCATAAAAATTCTCCCCAAGAACCTATAAATGTAAAAATAGCAAGTACGGCAAGTGATGGTTTAACCATTGGAATAAGTACTTTTAAAAATACTTGAAATACATTACATCCGTCAACTATTGCGGCTTCTTCCATTTCTTTTGGAATTCCTAAAAATGCTTGACGCATAAGAAATATTCCAAAAGCACTTACTGCAAAAGGCATTATTAGACCAACAAATCCGGCTAAATCTCCATAATTATCAACAAGATGAAGCTTCAAAGTGATTAAATATACCGGAAGCATAATCGCTTGAAAAGGAATCATTATA
This sequence comes from uncultured bacterium, assembly GCA_949286405.1. Classification (GTDB taxonomy): domain Bacteria; phylum Cyanobacteriota; class Vampirovibrionia; order Gastranaerophilales; family Gastranaerophilaceae; genus CALURL01. Next base: position 1,598 of record CASECH010000199.1, on the reverse strand, counting down.
GTTGCAAGGATCGCGAAAAAGGTAAATTTTTTCCCTTTAAATTCCATTCTAGCAAGTGGATATCCAGCCATAGCAGATAGAATTAGGTTTAATAAAACGGTTCCCCCAGCTACAATCATGCTATTTATAAAATATCTTATAAAATCAACTTTATCCCATACTCCAATATAATTTGCAAAAGTAAAATCTTTTGGAATAATTTGTGGAGGGTATGCAAATATATTTTCACTATTTCCCTTTAGTGATGTTGATATTAGCCAAATAAAAGGAAATATTGATAATAATGATACAAATATCAATATAGAGTGTGTTGTTAATTTTTCAATAATTTTTCTAATCATATTTGATATTTGTTCCTTTCAAATCCAAAAATATTAATTAGTGAAAAAGCCATAACAATTATAAGCAATACGACAGCCATAGCTGAAGCATAACCTAAATCAAGATTTTCAAAGGCTCTTTCATATATATAATATACAATTGTTTTGCTTGAATTTAACGGTCCACCTTTAGTCATTACATAAATTTCAGCAAAAACTTTCATTGCAGATATTGCACTTATTGTGGTAACAAGTGCCATAGTAGGCATAATATGAGGTACTGTGACGGTTAAATGTTTTGTTAAGAAATTAGCACCATCAATATCGCAAGCTTCATATAGTTCTTTGGGAACGCTCATAAGTGCTGCAAGGTATATAATCATATAGTATCCTATACCTTTCCATATAGTAACGATAATTACGGAATAAAGTGCAAACTTAGGATCTGTTAGCCATCCTATAGGTGATAGTCCAAGTTGTGTTGCTATAAAATTTAGAATTCCTTGGTCAGCATATAGCCATTTAAATGCAATTGCAGCAACTACTATTGAAACTATTACCGGTAGATATATTAATATTTTATATAATGTTACTCCTTTTATTTTTTGATTTATTAGTATAGCCAAGAATAGCGGAAATATTGCTAAAATTGGTACTGCAATAAATAGATATAAAAAAGTATTCCATAAAACTTTGTAGAAAATTGAACTATGGAAAAGTTTTATATAATTTTCCCACCCTATAAAAGTTGGGTTATATATGCTTGAGGAGTAATCAAAAAAGCTGAGTCCAAATGTTTGAAAAAATGGTATGAAAAAAAACACCACAAGCACTACTATTGCCGGTAGTAAAAAAAGGTATGGAGCATATTTCCCATAGTACTTAAACATATGGCAATTATTACATTTTTTTTCGGTCAGGTCAATTTTTTAATTTTCTTTTAAAATATATACATCGCTTTTTGCATTGTCTAATATTCTTCTGCTTAGTGATCCTGTAAGAAATTTATCCATTCTGCTTTTTTTCTTTTCGCCGATAACTACTAAGTCGATATCTTTTTCTTTGATAAAATCAAGTATTTTTTGTGTTGGATTTCCTGAAAGAATTATGCTTTCTTCTATTTTTAAGTCATTATCTTTTAAAATTTCTTCTGACATTTTTATTGCTTTTGCTGCAAAAATATTTTGTTGCTTTTCAATTTCAAAAATCCAATTAGAATCAAGTGTACCTTCAAGAAATAACAATTCAGGTGTTTCGTTCACCATACATATATATATT
>CASECH010000198.1 GCA_949286405.1 uncultured bacterium | reverse complement strand
GTATTTTGCAGAACAAGTGTAACACGAACAATTTTTCTCGACAAATTTTTTTCTTATTTCGTTAATTTCTTTAATAAATCGCAAGCAGGAAAGTAATTTGGAAGCACTTGAAGACAATCATTTAAAGATGCAATGGCAAGATAATTATCATTTTTTTGTAAATACATTTCTGCTAATAAAAAATGAAGCTCAGGATCATGATAAAAGTAACTTTTTGCTCTATGAAAGAAAAATTCAGCCTGCTCTTTTAAATCAGTATTCCAAAAAACACGACCTACAAACTTATATACTTCAGGATTTATAGTAAACATAAAATCTGAATACCTGATTATTTTTTCTACATAATCACCTTTATAGTAACTTATTAAAATATTCAAATCAATTTCAAGAAAATTTCTTATCTCAAAATATGATGGATAAAAATCATTTACAACACCTTTAATAAATGATATCATCACAACTCCCCAATGTGCTCGAATATCTCTATCAATTATTGATAAAAAAAGTTTTTCAGCTTTATCAATATTATCTTCCAATAGCTCTGTGTAAGCTAATTCAAGAATATATCCGTTTTTTTCAAAAAATTGTTGACAGCCATTCATATCAGCTGCCAACAATTTTCTTTTTGCAGTTTTATAATTTAGTATCATACACTAACTAATATCTATTATTATTGTTATTATAATTAAAATCAGGCATCATAGAATTCATTATCATAGCCTGCATTACACGCGGATCTATGTTTTTACCGCTTTGTGATTGAGCCATCATAAACGGTATCATATTCATCATATTATTATTGTTATTATTATTACCACCCATCAAAAGGCTCATCTCAGCCATTTGCGGATTTTGAGCAAACATTTGTGATGTCATATCCATGCCTGAAGGCTGAACGTTGACTGTCACACCTGCATCTTTTAATGTTTTTATAGCATTTAGAATATCTTCATCACTTACAGAAGCTGATGCTATTTTTTCATTGACTTCTAATTCTGATTTATTTTTTTTATCAAAATCCCTTATTTTTTGAATATCTTTCTTTTCAAGCTGTTCTTTTGTATTTATTGTTTGTTGGATATTTTGAAGCTGTTTTTGCTTAATTTCAGCATTCAATTCTGGAGACAGACCATTTCCATATGGTGCATTAATAAATTTATCTAAATCACTAAGAGGTTCAGCTTTAGAATTTTTAGATGGATCTGCTGATAAACAAGCAGGACCGCCTGTCAAACAATCACGACCTTTTGTAGCATAGTCCACAAGGAATTTATTTGAACTTAATGATATTACTTTATTGTAAGAATCAACTGCGTCAGATTCAAGTCCCAATTTAGTATAAGACATTGCCATGTAGTAGTATGCCAAAGCATTTGAAGGATCTTTTTTGCTCAAAGCATATAATTCTTGAAGACAGCCTGTATAGTTTCCTTTTTTATATTTAGAAATACCACTTTTTATATTAGCATTAGGATAAAATTTTACATTCTGTTCAAGGCTTGTTGTTACTTGAGAATTTGTTTCTGAAGTTTGTGCTTGCTCTGCATTAGGAGCCAAAGCACTATTCGGACTTCCAGACAATTCACTAGGACTAATTTCTTCTAAATTGTTTGGAGCAGCATATACACCAGTTGAAACAAACAGAATCATTAGTAAAAGCAATATTTTTTTGTTCATATATTTCTTCCTTCTTTTATTTAATCTTTAATGATAAAATATCTTAAATCAACTTCATCCTCTAAAATCCATTATATAATATTTTTTTTTATTATCATAGTGTAAATATATGATATTGTAAAAAATCTATAACTAGCGACTATTTCTTATACTGAATTCGCAACCACAATAATTTTGTCTGTATAAACTTAACTCTTTAGAAATCTTATTTGTTTTTAAAAAACCATCTTTTTTCTTAAAATCAATATCAAGATATTCAATGTCGTATTCTTTTGAAATAGTCTTTCCGATTGTGGACAATTTTGTAAAATTTTTGTGCGGACTAATTACAATAGAAGTCGTAAATAATTTTACCCCTATGCTTTTTGCAAATTCTGCTGTTTTCCTCAAACGCATCTCAAAGCATTTATCACAACGTAAGCCTTTTTCAGGTTCCAATTCAAAACCTTTTGCTGCTTGGTAAAATTTTTCTGTTTCATATTCTGCCTCAATTAATTCTACATTTAGATTTTTACATAAAATTCTTTGTGCATCCAAACGAGTATTATATTCTTTAAGAGGGTAAATATTCGGATTATAAAAATACACAATAACCTGATATCCCATATCTTTTAATAAAGTTATAGGATACCCTGAACATATTGCACAGCAAGCATGCAAAACTATTGAGTTTGAATAATTATCTTTCTTTTGCACCTTTTTTTATTAACCAAGCTTTATAGTCATCATATCTTTGAATTCCAACATTTATATCTCCGTCAACAACAGATGTAGGAGTACCGTTTATACCATTTGAGTTTGCTTCGTCTATTTGTTTTCTTAATTCATTTGCAATTTCTACACTATTTGCATCTTCTTCTAATTGTGAAATATTTAACCCTAGTTTATGAGCAATTTTCAAGACTTCCTGTTCTGTTTTTGGAAGTTCCTCAAACAATGCCGAATTCATATCCCAATATTTACCCTGTTTTTTTGCAGCAAGAGCATATCTTGCTTCCATGCAAGATCCTTCATGGAAAGGTTGTGTTAAATATACATTGCACTCCATATCCAAAGGAAGATTTTTATGAATAATTTTTATGTCTTTTAATTCTTTTGCAATTTTATGTATCATTATATTATGTGCTCTACACATAGGACATTGATAATCAGAATAGACATACATCACAACTTTTGCATCTTCATCTCCTAAAAGATTTCCAGAAACTTTATATCTGTTATGTTTTGGTTTTACAAATTCACTGAACTCATCAGCTCTTTTTACTTGTGGTGCGAACTTATATGTAAGTCTTGTATAAGCTAAACCTGCAGAAGTTAAAAGCATAACCACTATAAAAGATACTAAATATTTTTTTTGCTTTACAGCATCAAAAAAGTCAATAAAACTTTGTTTAAATGCTTTTATAAATCCTCCGTTTTTAAAATCTGCTGCAACAATACCTATTATAAGATTTAAAGTATATGTTGCTGCACATAAAATACACAATTTGTGTATTTCAAATAAACTTATGCACAACAGTCCCATTGAAATTGTAAAAGAAATTACACCAAGCGACGCTATATAATCAAGAGGATTTTTGAATACTTCCAAAAATTTTAAAAATTTAACATTTTTAAGTTTATCTACAAACAACAATAAAAATATAAAGGAATATAAGAATAATCCCCAATATGCTAATGGAACACCCAAAAACTGTGATTCAGAAGTTTTTGCTACACCATCACAATCAACAAATTCATTTATAGTACAAAAGCTAGGTAATGCATAAGGATTAAAATTAGCCTCGTGATATATTATCGCCAATTTGATGGTAGTTATTATGCCGATTAATACTAAAACCGCTATTGCAATCTTTTTCTTCAAATTAACTGTTCTTTCCATATATCTCTCCCATTTTAAATTTATTTTACAATTTTAAATTCTATAAATCAATAGCAAAAAGTAGATTTAACATAACACTTTAAGAGAAATTTTTAAAGCAGGTATTGTCTAAATAGGTAATATATGTTATCATGAAAAATATAACATTATTCTTGAGAGGTTATTTTGAAAAGGAATTTATTTGATTTATTTCTGGAAAAAGTACTAAATGTTCCACTTTGGATTAAACAAGTGATCTATATCAGGCTTATGAATGAAATGAACGAGTTACTATGTGAAGATTTTATACACAATAATCCGGAGGATATATTCTCAACTTTTATTCCTACACTAACCTTTAAAGGTAAAACAGAATTAATGGAAAGAAAATGCGGACTTGACGCTAATATATACAACTTTTTGCAAGGATGTGCAAACAATTATAGTATGCTGGAAATCTCCATTAATACATTTTTGTCAATGGAAGAAGTGGCAAAATATTATGAATTATGCCTAGAACAAAGTTTTATAAAAGTACCTGACTCCAAAGAAATTCATGCCATGGCAGGCTTTATTGCAGGGAAATTTCGTATAGGCGAATATTTTAAACAAAAAGGACAAATCACAGTAGATCAGCTACAACAAGCAATATTAACTCATAAAGGTCTTACCTCTACTGATAATCCAAAAAAATTTGGAGAGGTTATGCTTGAATTGGGAATTGTAAATGAAGCTGACCTAAAAGCTATTTTAATACTAAAGGAAGAAGCAAAAAAACGTTTTATACTTGATTCTGCGACAGTACCTAAAACAGAAACAACTTTTTGTGATGAAAAGGCTGAACTTGAAAAAGAAATATCCACCCTTAAGGAAGAAAATGTTAAATTAAAAAGAAAAATGCTTCAGCTACTCGAGCTTGTAAAAAGAAACAATTCTTAAATTAAATTATAATGTATTAAAAATTCTGTCACCTGCATCACCCATACCAGGTACAATGTAACCTTTTTCGTTCAAACATTTATCTATGGCAGCTGTAATTATTTCAATATCTGGATAATGTTTTTGAATATTTTCTATACCTTCAGGTGCAGCAATTATGCATATTACTTTTATATTATCAATTGGAATACCTTTATTTGCATACAGCCTAATAGCTTCTAGCAATGAATTACCTGTTGCAAGCATAGGATCAGTTATATACACATAAAATTTTTCAGGATTAGGAGCATCCATAGGTACTTTATTATAATACCAAACCGGTTGTAAAGTCTTTTCATCACGATACATCCCAATGTGTCTTATAGTAGCTTGAGGAAGAATATCAATTGCCTCATCTGTAAAAATTAATCCGGCACGCAAAATCGGAGAAATAATCAAATTAATATCCGGATCAACAGTTTTAGCTGTAAACGTTGTAAGAGGAGTCGTAACCTCATGTTCAACCAAAGGTAAATTTTTAGCAGCTTCATACAATAGACATCTTGTAATTTTACGAGTTGCAATTCTAACCCCTTGACTATCTGTATTTTTATCTCTCATAGTGCATAAATTTAATAAAACAACCGGATTTGAAATTACTCTAACTTTTTCCTTATTCATTCTCGACCCCTTTTTTTGATTTAGTGTTTATTTTATTTATAAATTCTTTTCTGCGAACAACAGCATCATCAATCCAACCATCAAACATATCAATATTAGCTTCTACATTGTGTGCATTATTTAAACGAGCTTGATCATGCAATACTTCATCTGCTTCTTTTGCAAAAAATGACATTTTATTTGTAATTGATCCAAGTTTATCAAACATATCATTTAACAGCCCTAATGAATCATGTAATCTTTTGGGGTCTTGCACTACAATAATTTTTTTAGATGCAATACTTTCTTCTGTTGGAGGATAAATTTCTAAAGACTTTGAACCTCCCATCCCGCTAAATTCAACAGTTACAATAGATCCTTTTGGTAATTTTACATTTTTATCAGTAATAAATTTCACATACACATCATTTGCAACTATTTTTACAGTGTCAACATAACCGACCTCAACTCCCATAAACTTTACAGGAGAACCGACAATAAGACCATCTACATCAGGCAAAAATATTTGGTATGAATTTGATTCCTTACTTTTTTTATATATATAAAACTTAATACCTGTTACAGCAAAACACAAAATAAGAAACCAAATAGCCATTTCTATCCAAACATATGCATGAATATCATTTATTTTCTTCATACTACGATTATATAGCAAAAACATGAGTTTATACCACTTGCGAAAAAATTATTTGTATTATATTATTTATTTAAATACTAGAAATGTGAGGTTTGAAAATGGATCAAATTATAAGAGTTGCATGGGATTTAAATGAAAACACCGAAAACAGATATCAATTGGTATACGAAATTGCAGAACTTGCTAAAAAATTAGTTGATGAAAATCAAGCTAAAAAGGCTCGTGATGAATTCAATTTTGAAGAAAACTTTGATACAACTTATAAAAAAGAAAATCCTGTGGAACATGCCATTATGGTAAAAGCAGCTGAAGCTGATGATGACCGTTTGGTCGGATAGCAATTTAAATTGAAATTAAAAAGTGTTTTTATATTACAAAAAGTTAGAGACAACTCTAACTTTTTTGGTGACAAAAGGGGTTAAAATGAACAAAACAGTAGAATTTATAAAAAATAAACTGGATAACTTTGTACCAGAAATAGGTATAGTACTTGGCTCTGGACTGGGAGAGTTGGCAGATGAATATTGTGATATTGCAATTCCCTATTCTGAAATACCTAATTTCATAAATTCAACAGTAAAAGGACACAAAGGTAGATTGGTTTTTGCAAAAATTAATGGTAAAAATGTAGTAATGATGCAAGGCCGTAACCATTTTTACGAAGGCCACACAATGCAAGAAATTACATATCCCATAAAAATATTACAAGCATTAGGAGTAAAAAAACTTATTTTGACAAATGCAGCAGGTGCTGTAAATGAAACATACAAGCCATCTGATTTAATGCTTATAACCGACCACATAAATCATATGGGAACAAATCCTCTTATAGGACCTAATGACCAATCCTTAGGAGAAAGATTCCCTGATATGAGTGAAGTATATAACAAAGAGCTTATTAAACTTGGCGAAAAATGTGCAAAAGAAATCGGAATTGAAATTAAAAAGGGAATATATTGGGCAAATTCAGGGCCAAGCTATGAAACTCCGGCTGAAATTAAAATGATTAGACTACTTGGTGGTGATGCAGTAGGAATGTCAACTGTACCTGAGGCAATAGTCGCAAATTACTGCGGGATGAAAATACTTGGAATTAGCTGTATCTCAAATGCTGCAAGCTCTGATAATGGTGAAAAGCTATCCCATGAAGAAGTTATTGATACAACAAACAAATCTAAAAAGAAGTTTAAATCTTTATTATTGAAGATTTTGGAAGTTTTGTAAATTTACGTAAATTTTGTATATACATGGACTTGTCAAAAATTTTAGTTCGGAACAGAATATCTTTTGGGAAGGACGAAGTAGAATTATGTATATATCAAGATTAGACCAGATGCAGACGATTAGAAAACGAAAAAAGGAGTACGGAGACTTTTCATCTGTACATGTCGAGTCTTCCCCAACAAGATACATGTCACCAAAATTAAATAGTTTAAATATCGAGAGACCTTTAAAAAATAATTCACAGAATTTATCTTTTAAAGGTCTTTCTTTTAGCAAAGAAAACCCTCAAACAAAAGAAAAGAAAAAGCCTTCTGCACTAGCTCCAACTCTTGCAATGCTTGGAACTTTGGCAGGTACAGGTCTAGTACTAAGACTTGCTCCAAGTTACAAAAAGGTTGGCGAATACAGCATGTCTGAATTTACCCAATTTACAGACAAATACCTAGGGCCAATGGGAAAAGAATTATTAGAGGATTTGAAGAAATCACCGTTAGCTAAAAAAATGATTAAAACAGACGGTGATAAAATGATTTTATCTAAAAAAACAATCCCGCAATTAATCTGGGATGGGCTTAAATATCCGTTTACAATTCTACCTGCAGACATTTTAAACGGAACGGTACAATTGTTAGGAAAAATTAAACCGTTAAAAAATTGGTCAAAAAATACCCTACAAAAACCTCTATTTAAAAATATAAGACAACGTTCAAAAATTGATGCTAAAATGAATGCTCTAAGAGGTTTGGTTGAGACAAAACAAGACTTGATGGGCAAGCTCTCTAAAGGAGAGATTACAGAAAAGCAACTGCAGACAATAATTGACCAACGTTCAGTAAAAATGTTTGATCCAAAAACAGGTAATTATGACACAAAACATGAGCGTTCACTAAACAGATTAGTATCAGGTCTACCTCCTGCTATATTCTTGGCTAACGATGCATATAACCTATCAAGAATGATGGACGATGATAAAAAATCCGCAACAAAAGAACAAAAAGTAAGATTTAAGCAAGAAATGGCAAGAATAGGATTCAATGCTTATATCACATTGGTAACATTGGGTGCACTACAAAAATACATTAACAACTCCAAAATGGGTATTATGTTAATGACTGCTCTTACCACTCTTACTACAGAAGCATTCTCCCGTGTAATAAACGGAAAACATATTACAAGATTAACCCCTGAAGAAGCAAGAAAAGAAAACGAAAAGAATAATGCTCCTGAATCAAAAATCAAACCGGAAGTATCATTTAAATCTAATGAAAATACAACACAGAATGATAAAGAAAAAGTACAAAAACCACTACTATCATTCAATACAGTAATGAAGGCAGTAGGTACAATTATCCTAGGTGGGTTTGCAGTAAAAGGCTTAAGAAAAATAGAGGGTGTGAATGAAGCTTGGGAAAAATTTGCCAAAATAGTTTCATCACAATATAAAGATTTAACTCAAATAAAAGATTACACAATATCACAAGACAAATTGAATAAAATCACAAAAGTTCTTGAAGATAACGGGTTCAAAGAACTTGCTGAAAAATATCAAAAAATTGCAAAAGCAAATAAAACACCTGATGGAAACATCCATTTGGGAGCAAAAGATAAGAAAATTAAACCTCTTGTGGATTTCTTTATAGCTCCGTTTAAATTTGTATGGAAATACGGAACACTACCTTATACAGTAGTTAACGATGCAATAGGCTCTTTTGGTAAAAAAGCTAGCAAGAAAGCTAAAGATGTTAAAGAAATTGAAACACTTGCAAAAAGTATTGATAACATAGGACGTGAAGCTCTTAAAAAGAACTTAAATCCTAAAGAATTTCAATCCTATGTAAAAGATAATATCCTAAAAGCGTTCAATGTTGACTCAATGTCAAATGTTTCGAACAGTGAACTTTCAAACCTTGCAAAAACGGCAGCACTTGCGGCTACAATATGGTTCCTAATGACAGATAACTACAATATGGTTATGTTGAAATCAAACGGTAACGATGTTGAAGGTGCAAAAACTAAATTTAAAGAAAGATTTGTACAAGAAGGTTCAAGACTATTCTACCAAACACTACTAATAGATTTATTTAATCATACATTCAGCTCTCAATATAATAAATCATTATTCGGTATGAGCTGGATTACTTTGACTAACACAACATTAGGTGAATGGCTAACAAGAAAGTCAGTTGGTGTACCTGTAGGAACTCATTCAAGACAAGAATTAATTGATTTAGAAAATAAACAAAATAATGCTACAGGACTGAAAAAAGCATACTACAACTTTATGAAACGCCTGACAGGTAAACGCCCTATTCAATCTTATGAAGTAAAAAACAATAATAATCAACCACAACCTGTAAAAGCATAGCATTATGAAAATTATTCCAAATAAAATAAATAATTATATCAATACACCAACTAAGTGTTTTATTCCGAAATGCAAAGCACATTGTTGTATTGATGCACCACTACCAGAAGGATTCATTGAGCGTTTCCAAAGTCGCATTCAACGTTCAATATATGGCGGGCTGAATATCGGGAAAAATGATCCTAAAGATACATACAATTCAATAGTATATAATACAAGACCAATTCAAATTGTTGGTATAGATAGAAATACTGGCGAAAAATTGTACGGCATATCAAAAGATATGATGAAGAAACTTGAGCTTAAAAGTATGGAAGATATAAAAAAACTTGTACAATACTATGATGATAACGATATAAAAAATTACTGTCCGTTCATAACTGATTATGCTAGATGTGGAGTGTATGAGCATAGACCTGATATTTGCAGAGAATTTGGTACTTCAATGGCAAAAGTAGACAGATGTCCGGAAAAGTCAAGCAGATTAGATATTTTGAAATTTTATATCAAGGATTTTTTCAATTCAGTAAAAAACTCATTTAAATATAACAAACACAACAAAAGCTCCAAGTGACGACTTGAAGCTTTTATTTTCTATAAATATGGATTTATCTTACCTTATTTTCTTCACCTTTAATTAGTCTTGCAATATTTGAACGGTGAAGATAAATTATG
>CASECH010000197.1 GCA_949286405.1 uncultured bacterium | reverse complement strand
TTTTGACTTTCGTGAGAAAAACCTTAAATAATTTGTGTAGATTTCATCCAAAAGAATGAATACAGTAAGTGCAATTTAGTATATAGTTAGAATACTAAATAGTACTTGGGTAGATAGAAGAAGGTAAGTCTGAATTGTTAAACGGAGTATTTCAACGACCATACTTAGTTAAAGACGGTAGAGGTTCTGTTAAAAAAAAGCAGGACGAAGAAAAGACCGGCTCAGCCAATCGTGAGCAACAAACAGATCAGAATTCCAAGAGTAAAGGGCTTCAGTATACAGAACAAAACAAGCCTGTATACTCTCCTGCTTACCAAAGAGTACAACAACAAAACTCAGAGCAGGTCGACTGGCGTCAAATGCGTGCTCAAATTCAAAATCAAGCTCAATCTAATAAAACAAATTATCAGTCAGCTGCTTATTCAATAAATTCACAACAGACCAGTTCTACATCTGCTGTGGCAGGTTCTTCTTCTTTACAAAGAAGTGCTACTATTAATATCGCCCAAATTTTAAAAGATTTTAAAAATACAGCAGTTGCTATAGGTACCCCTGAAGACTTAAAAGAGGAAGTAAACGGATACCTTTCTCTTATTGAAACTCAAGTTAAAAAAGATAATCCTAACACTAAGCTGATTAAATCAAATTTAAAAAATGCTTCTTCTATTTTAGATGGATTTATTTCTAAGACATTAAATAAGGATTCAAAAGTCGTAGAAAATTGGGTAGATGCTCTTTTCTTACAACAAATTGATTTTAAATATAATGAAAATGATATAAATCCTCAGTTCTTGGTTAAGTTCCCTGAAGGGTCAACTGAAAAACAAGAAAAAACTGAAACTAAGACAACTGTTAATGAAACAGTAAATGAGCCTGTAGAACAAGAAATTAAGACAGATTCAAAAGTTACATCAATCGTTCCTCAAGATAAAGAGCTTAAGTCTTTGTTTATTCAGTCAAAAAAACTTGCCTATGCAAATGAGCCTGAAAAAGCGATTTCTACATTTGAAAAAGCTCTCAACCGTGCAAATGAAATTGGGGATACTGAGACAAAATCTAAGATTTTCTACGAAGTAGGCAGAATTTATGATGACCATGATTATTATGCTCAAGCTTTGAAAAGTTATAATCAAGCTGTAAAGAATACAACTGACAACAATGTAAAGACAAAGGCTCACTATTCTATGGCTCAAATTTATGATGATGTTAATCAAATTAAGCCTGCATTAGATCACTATTTTAGTTCAGTTGCATTTGCAGGTGCTGCTGACAATTTGGCTGCTCAATCAACATCTTTGACAAAGATGGGAAATATTTACACAGATATGTATGAGCAAGAAGCAATGGATTATTATTCTATAGCGAGTGATTTGGCTGAGCAGACAGATAATTCCCGCGTAAAAGGATTTGTTTCTTCAAGTCTTGCCGGAGCTTATGAAAGATTTGGAGAACCTCAAGAAGCTTTGAAATCTTATTCTAAGGCTGTCAAACATTATTCAGATGCAGAAGCTCCTTTGAAAGTCGCTCAAAATTATAACAAGGCAGCCGATATTATGGTAGAATATGGAAATTCTGCTAAAGCTAAAAGCCTTTTGCAAAAAGCTCAAAATTATGCAAGACAGACTGATGATGTAAATTTGATGAATGAAATTAACGATAAATTAAGTACTCTAGCATAAAAAAAGAAGGTGTAAAAAACCTTCTTTTTTATAACTTGTTGTTTTTATGATTTTGACATAATTTCAATTTCGTTTCCGTCAGGATCTTTCAAAAATGCTACATACATATTTACCTCAGGCATAAAAAATGGTTCGTAAAAATATTTATATCCGAATTTATTCATTTTCTCGCTAAATTCTTCCATTGATTTTGTTTCAAAAGCAAAATGACCAAATGCGTTACCGTTTTCATAACCTTCTTTTGGAGTTTCATCATTGTATGTAAGTTCAATTTGTGTCTGACCATCTTCGTCACTCAAATAATACAAAGTGCAATCATCCAATCTGACTTCACCTGTTCTGTTCATCCCCAAAAGTTCTGTGTAAAATTTCATTGAAGCATCAATATTTTTCACCCTAATCATTGTATGTACAAATCTCATTTTAGACCTCCTTTTATGGAGTATAGTTTAGCACATAAAATAATTTTAGGTCAGTTTGTAAAAATTTTTGTTAGAATGAAAAATCAAATAAATCTTTAACTTCCACATCAAGAGCTTCAGCCAGTTTTATAATTTTTTCAAGAGTGGGGTTTGCGATTCCTCTTTCAATTTGACCAATATAGTTAAAATTTAAGTCACACAATTCAGACAGTTGTATCTGTGATAAATTTTTTGATTTTCTAATGTATGAAATTTTTGTTCCTAAACGTTTTTTTATTTCATAATTTTTAGCCATATGGACATTATATGCTATTGACTTTTTATATTCTAATCATTGATAATAAATATATAAGTACTATCAATACGCATAAATTTATTATGAAAGGTGATATTATGACTGAGAATAATATAAATCCGATACTAACTAATCGAGAAGTCGAGGTTTTATCTTTGCTTGCAGAAGGATTTGTGTACCCAGAGATAGCTGAAAAACTTGGAGTTAAACGAAATACAGTAAAAGTCTATTGTAAGAGTATTTATCAAAAATTGGGTGCTAGAAACAAGACACATGCTGTATTTGTCGCTGTGAATAAGAATTTATTACCTGTATAAATTCCGTTTCACCTATTAAGTTATTGTCAAAAATAACTAATATGTGTATAATCAGAATGTAGAATAAAAGGAGGAAAAAGTATGAATAGGAATCGAGAATCTCGGGGGGGGGGCACTTTCTAAGCT
>CASECH010000196.1 GCA_949286405.1 uncultured bacterium | reverse complement strand
TTGGAAAAGTATAAGGCTGGTGAACAGGCTGCTATTGATTTTTTAGATATTTTTGTTCCTTATGAGTCAATGTCAAAAGCTAAAGAGGTTGATTCTTCAATTGTCGATAATATCATTACACTCTCAAAAATTGATAATCCGAATTTTGAAGAGAGTAATATGACTTTTTATTATTGTAAGTTTCTTCAAGATAATAATATGTGTGGAAATTATGAACACAGACCGACCTTATGTAGGCATTTCCCAAGTACTCCTTGGTCAATAGTTCCACCAGGGTGTGGCTTTGAAGGGTGGTTATTTGGCCGTAGAGAAGATGAAAAAGCTAAAATTAGAAAAGTTAAAGAAGAATTGCTTGATTTAAAAGTTCTTGAATCCAAAACAAAAGACACAGAATTACTGATGAAAATTCAAGCAGTAAAAAACAAACTTCAACAGCGAATAGATTTATTCAAGAAATATGGTTCAGAAAATTGGTAATACAAATTATTGCATCATATACTTATCCAGTTTTTTTGAATAAAAGTCTGTATTAATATTCAATTTTGAACCGATATCCAAAAGCATTTCTACAAATTTTCTGTTGGAATTTTTCTTGGTAGGAGACGGATTTTCTAAAATATCTCCTATTCTATGGAAAATTTTTGAGTAGAAAATATTTTGAGCTTCAGCGATGTCTATTTGAAGTTCTAACTTTTCTATATCATCAAATAGTTCTAAAACAACTTCTGCTTGTTGTATTTCAAAACTATGTACAAGGCGGTTTATATTTTGTAATACTTTTTTCCCAAATATTTTATTTGACAAGTTTTTATCAAGATTTACGTCCATTCTTCTTGCTTCAAAATTTATGTCCATTGCTTGTTGTATAGAGTCTTCATCAAGAAATCCGCCAGAGTGTACTACAATATCATTAAATTTTCGACTCAAGGCATACCCTGCAGCAATTTTAAATTCATCAGGAATTTTTAATCCTAATGATTGAAGATGATAAATAGAACCTTTTCCTTCATCATACATATCTTGATATATTGCACCGAATTTTGCGAGTTTACCCTTGAGCAATACTTGCAGAATTTTTCTTCTTTCTTCTATAAAGATATCTTTTAATGTAAAGTATTCTTTGCCAAAGTACTCATCAAGAGCTCTTATAATTTCAGTAATAGGATTCATCATAAAAGTTTTTATCAGACTTACTTTTATATTATTAAATTCTGCATCATCAGTGTATTCTTTTATTGCACAGTGGAAATCCCCACTTGCATATTGCATTAGAGCGAACATCATATTATACTTAACCATCGTAATTCTTGATTGAATTTCAATATGACCAATTACAAAGGTTGAACTACCTTTTTGAACTTTTTTGTATGATTGTTTTTTTATTGTGTAGCAATATACATTTTCTTCTTCTTCAAAATCTTGATACAAGGAGCTTATTGCCCACAAACTTGCTATTTGTTTAGCAGTAACTACTGAAGGTTTTACAAATTTTTCAAAAATATCTTTTCCTGTTCCATATTCAGGCAGATTACTTTTCGCTTGAGATAGTATGTTAAGGAAATTTTCTTCAAGATTTTTATTTGTATATCTTGCAGCTATTTGCATCGCTCTTGCTGCGTATTTCATAATTTGTACGGTTTCAATACCTGATATCTCAGAGAAGAACCAACCACAGCTTGTGTACATCAGTTGTAATTGTCTTTGCATTTCAAGCAATTCCATTGCTTTTACCTTACTTTCATCAGATAAATCAGGTAAAAAGTTTTCTTGTTGGAATTTTTTTACATTCATTAAGCTTCTGTCAAGAATAACTTCTATGTAGTTATTTCTAACTTGCCAAGGGTTTTCAAAATATTTAGAACCTTCTTCTTCAAAAGTAGAGGCTAATTCATCTCTCAAGTAATCAAGAGCTTCTCTAAGAGGTTTTCTCCATTTTTGGTTCCATCCAGGGTGTCCGCCAGTTGAGCAACCACAATCTTCTTTCCATCTGCCTACTCCATGGAAACAACTCCAGCTTGAGGCTTGTTTTATATCAACCTCTGTGTCAGAGCCGAATAAATCTAAAAATTCAGCATAATTTGTTATTTTAAATCCCTCATCTTTAGCACGAATTTGTAGTACATAAGCTAAGGCCATATCTCCAAATTTTGTGTGGTGTCCATAACTTTCACCGTCTGTTGCAATATTTATAAGTTGAGGATAATTTCTAAAGTCTGACACTCCTTCTTTTAATCTTTTAATAAACCTGTTACCGTCTTTGAGTAATTCATCAAAAGCGACGGATTTTGAAATCGCACCATCATAGAAGAATAGATAAATTGATTTTCCAGGAGCTGATTTTATGTTATATTTGTATGCTCTTGCAGGGTCGATATTCCCCCAACTTACATCTGTCCAATCTTTTGCCCCTTTCTCTTTTATTTTAGCAGCTTGGTATGGTGATAGGATTGTAAATTTAATACCATTTTCTACTAAAACTCTTAAAGTATCATCGTCAACTGCAGTTTCAGCAAGCCAGATTCCTTCGGGTTTTCTACCAAATCTGTATTCAAAATCTCTTATGCCCCATTTTACTTGGGTTTGTTTATCATTTTCATTAGCAAGCGGCATAATTATGTGGTTGTAAACCTGAGCTATGGCATTACCATGACCATTATGTTCTGCGATACTTTCAATATCTGCCTTTATAATTCTTTCATATGTTAGCGGAGCAAATTGTTCCATCCAAGAAAGAAGAGTAGGACCAAAATTAAAACTCATATGAGCGTAGTTGTTGACAACATCTAAGATTTTGTTTCTGCTGTCTACAATTTTTGAAACAGAATTAGGATTGTAGCATTCTTTATTTATTCTTTCATTCCAGTCGTGGAAAGGTAGAGCACTATCTTGAAGTTCAATTGCTTCAAGCCAAGGGTTTTCTCTTGGTGGTTGGTAAAAGTGCCCATGAATAGTTAAATATATATCTTGTTTTTGATTGCTCATTTCTTAACTCCGTTTGTTTTTGCTCCAATTTTATTTTTCTTCTTTTGCTTTAGGTTTAGATGTTAATACTGAAAATTTATCTACATCCATCCATACATCTCCAAGTGCATTTGAAAATATTTTTCCGCAAAATTCAACTTCATCACCAGAATTTAAGTCAATATATTTCTCAGCGACTTTGCGGTTCATAAAAATTTTCATTTCTGATAACGGAACATTATGGTCTGTAACGTCAGGTCTTTGGATTAGAAAAGATATGTAATCTTCGGAACTTCTATAAGCAGGCTTGTAGTCAAGACCAAGCGTTGAAAATTTATCAAATTTACCTTTTATTTTTACATATTTATTCAAATAAAAGTTTGGTCTTGCAACTATTTCTAGCGGGTTTACCGAAATATAGTTATGTGTCTGGACTTGTGATTGTATAGGGTTTTCCAAGTTGACGGAAATTTTATTTATTGGAGTTTGGGTTACAGCATGTACATTTAGTCCAACTGCAATAACTGCAACAAGTGCCAAAGTTTTTATTTTATTCATTTACGAGTCCTCTCTTAAAAATTTATAAAAAATCTCTCTTTTGGCAATATTCTATCACACTTTTTATGATTTGTAACTACCCGAGTCAATAATAAAATTAAATTTTGAAAAATTATTATAAATGATAAAATTATTCTTCTTGTTGAGCAATATTTATGATTGCATATGCATTGAAATCAATGTTCCCAAAAATAATTCGTACTTGTTTTGTGCTGTATTGTGAAAGACGTACAAATGTAATAGTTTTTTCTCCAAAGTCGTCATTAGTTTCTGTTGCAGGAATATTTGCAATTAGATCATGTGACTGGTATAGTTTTAGGTTTATTTTGTCTTCTTTTTTTTCTCCGACTACTTGGTAGTAGCCGATAGGAATTGTTTGATTTGCATCAACTTGGAGTGTAAGTGGTATAAGTAGTGTAGGTAATTCTTCTGATTTTTTGTTTATAATTTCAGTTTCGTTACTTTGTTGAATATTTTCACCTTTAGGGATATTTTTATTTTTTTTCTTTTTTTGCTTACTTTCAAGAGCTTTTTCAAATTCTTGATCAGTTACAGGCTTTTGTCCATAGACATTTTGATCTCCAAAATTATCCCACAGATCACCTTCTGCGAAACATATTTCATTAATTCCTATGAAAAAAAGTAATAGTAATACAAAAAATCTTTTCATATTTT
>CASECH010000195.1 GCA_949286405.1 uncultured bacterium | reverse complement strand
ATTTTTATTTATTAATTACAAAAAATTGAAGTTGGTAAAAATCAAAATGTCTGTAAATTTGAATCAAACCATGTGTCTTTTTACACTGAACGCATAAAAAGATTATTCGGCAAATTTAGCTTTATGTTTAAGTTTTAGCAGTCGGAAGTAATCGTTTTACATAATACAAAATAAGAGAAACAAGAACATTTTTCTTTGGATGTTACCAGATACAAGAGAAAAATCAATTTGGTTAATTTTTTAGTTTTTTCGTCATAATAAAATAGAAAGTTTTACTGTTTAGGAAAAATTAAGCATCAACAATAGTAATTATATATAATCCAATACTCTTTATTACTGATACAAATAATCATCTAAGATGTTTTTTCCTCCCTGAATTTTAAAAAATACTGATAATCACAAAGTGAAATGCAAATGTACTGTTTGATTTGTTTGATATAGTAATTAAGTAAATAATGTATGAACTACAAGCTAACAAAAAAAAATATGTTTGTTTTTAGTAAATATATAAATTTGACTATGTGTAAAATAAAAACTGAACTATTTAACAATATTTATATGGTCATAGAAAGTTAATAGCATAATGAATAGAATTCAATTGGGTGTTTGAAAGTAATGGGAATAATAAATCTATATCAAAAATTTTATAAACCACATCAATTAAGTAATAAATACAAAAAAGTAGATAATTATCTAATAAGAGGACCTCATCCAGGGATTTCAGATTTAATAGAACTGAAAAATGCTGGAGTTACACAAATATATGATTTTAGACATATAAGTGTAAGAGGCTTAAAATTTATTGAAAAAAATGTTTGTAAACAGCTTGGAATCAAATATATTAGATATCCGTTCAGTTATCTAAAAGGGGAATATCCTAGCATCAATGAATTTGAAAAGATAGCACAAGATGTTAAGTTAACTGGGCAAAACGGAGGTAAAACTTTATTTCATTGCAATTCTGGAAGTCATAGAACTGCTCATATGGCAGCATATTATGACTTAACAAAAGGTGACAATATTAATGATGTGTTTAATAAACTAGGAGTAATTAAATATTCTGAAAAAATACAAGAAGTAGTAGATAATCATTTCTATAAACAAAAATTTTTTAACAGAACAGAAATAAATGAAAAAACTCTAAATCCTTTAAGATATCTAAAAAATAAATTTAATAATCGAGTAAAACAATCTACAGAAAATGCTCATGCATCTTTTATTGCAATAATAACAAGATATAAAAATTGGTAAGTAATCTGGGTTTGTTGAGCTATGCTTCAATAAACATCATTATTGATTACAAAAAAATCTTTAAAAATTCTCAAAAACAATTTATTAAAATATTCTACAGTTAATTTTAACTAGTTATACTAATTAAACTAATAGTTGTTGTAAATACTACTTCATATAGCAAACTATAACATGAATTTTAAAAACAAGAATAAAATATGTAAAAAATTTAGTAATTTTAATTATGTATACTTACAGGTTTTTGTTTCTGTGGGGGAGTATTTAATTGTTTTATATTTTTCTTGTGTTGATGTGTTATAAAAACCACATTCAATAAATGGTGGTGAATCATTGGACTGTTTGTAAAAGGTGGTTTCTTTAAGTCTTTCACCTGCTTTGTTAAACTCTATCAATTTGTTGTCTGAGATAATAAAATCCTTTTTAGGAACTTTGCCCATTCGCATAAGACTCGTTCCATAATCGCTTATGGACATGCCATAACGTAGTGGATTTTTTGTCAGCATATTAGCTAGTGCTTGGTTTTTAAAAATTTCTGCACTAACATTATTCATAAATTCAGGTGAAATCTCTATTTTTTCAAGTGGCGGTCTTGAATAAATAGGACTCATCATCGCAGCTTGATTTGGTCTTTTGCGAATTTGCCGCGGATACATGACGGCATTATTTGAATATGGATAATTCATAACTAACCTTTTACTAACCTACATTAATATAAAGTATTTTTGTTATGAAAAATTGCGTCTTTTAAGTTTATTTTGTTAAATTTTGTATCCTTTGCAAGTTTTCACTAAATAATTTTGATGCATCATACAAAGATGCTTGTGCCCAAGCAAGTGGAGTATGTGTACCTGGTACGTATTTTATTCCTTGGGAGGTTGTTACTGCTTGGTATGCTTCTGGAACTTGCCAAGACAGACATGGTTTGCCATTGGCTTTGTAGCTGTTTTCGCCTGTAATACGAGCATAACCTCTGTTTATGTATTCAGTTTCTTTGTTTAGGAGAAAATCTTTTAGTTTTTGTTCTTCTGTAGAAATTTTTCCATTATTTTTTTCTATATGATTCAAAAGTTTTTTTAATTGAATTCCATAACCTTTGGATATATCAGTGACCATAAACCATTGAGCTTCATCATTGTTTGTAGTTTTTGACTTTTTAGCAAGCAGGTCATAGTCAAGATTTATGTATTTATCACGGTTGTATCTTATGATACCGTTTTCTCTCACTAGCGGATTAGATACATCATCAATTTTGTTTTGCTCAAGAGCCATCAATCTTTTTACATTTTGGGAAATATCTTCTATGACATTAGAGCTGTAAGATTCTGAATGAGATACAAATGATAATGCTGCATCATACTTTCTATCTTTGAAGCCCTCTGCCATATCATCGTTTTTGATTCTGTATTCTCCGATTTTAAGAAGTTCTTCAAGAGATT
>CASECH010000194.1 GCA_949286405.1 uncultured bacterium | reverse complement strand
TATATGACAAGGATTTTGAATTTTTAAATTCATTTTTGGTAGATGAAAATACTTCTGTAATAGTTCTTGCAAAAGCTTATGACGGTGCGATAAGTTTGCAAAAAGATATTTCCGGTCAAATAGCGAGATGTCGTAAGATTTGTGTGGATTTGATAATGCCAATATTTATTATTTTATATTTGATTTTAGCTAAAATATATGATTGTAAATCAGCTTTGAAGATAATCTTGCCGTCAGTTTTAGCTACAACCTTTGTTTTTGGTACATTAGGTATATTTCATCAAGAGCTGAATTTATTTCATGTTCTTGCAATATTCCTTGTTATCGGTTTTGGACTAGATTATTCAGTTTTCAGGCATGGCGGAGAAGATGCGTCTAAAGAGGCTGTATTACTTTCTTGTTTGACGACGGTAATATCTTTTGGTTTGCTTGGTTGTGCTGGGTTTAAGCTTATTAGTTCAATTGGTATAGTAGTATCTTTAGGGCTTGTAACCTCCTATATATTAAGTCTTGTTTGCATTAAAAGTAGGTGATATAATTAGTTCCATGAAGTATAGAAGATTAAGAAAAAATGTATCTCCAAGAATAAAAGCTTTAGCGGATGCTCAAAAGATAGCTTTTGCACCGCTTACTTTTCAGGCTGTTGCTGCTGCTTTAGATTTTGGAATTTTAAAATTTATTGATGGTAAATTCGTTACCGTAGAAGAAGTTATTAAAGCATGCAAAATTTCGAAGTATACAGCTGAGACAATTTTAGAAGTTTGTGTAGCAGCGGATATTGTTAAAAAGAAAAATGATAAATATTCGAATACATTGCTTGCTGATGCTTTATTGAATAATGAAATGACTATTAAAAATTTCAATTTCGTTAAAGATGTATGCTATCTAGGAGCTTCAGAATTAAGAAATTCTTTTGAAAAAGAAGAACCTATTGGACTTTATAAGTTTGTAGAAAAATCTGACACGATTTATCCGTTGATTCATAAATTGCCTGAGCAGATGAAACGTAGTTGGTTTGAGTTTGACCATTTTTATTCAGACAGGTGTTTTGAAGAAGTTTTAGAGATTATATTCAAAAATCCGATCAAGCAGATTTTTGATATTGGTGGTAATACAGGTAAATTTGAGCTTGCTTGTTTGAATTTTGATTCACAAGTAGAGGTAAATATGATTGATTTGCTTGATAACATAAGTGTTGCTAAATCAAATCTAGTAAATGATCGTTTAAATTTTTATGGTATTGATGTTCTTGCAAAAGATGTTAAATTTCCTGAGATGTCAGGAGCAGTATTTATGAGTCAGTTTTTAGACTGTTTTTCAGAAGAGCAAATTATACATATTTTATCTAACGTAAATAAGGCAATGGATGAGGGGACAAAGATTTATATATTGGAACCGTTTACTGATATTCAGCAGTTTGATGGTGCATCTTATTCATTAGTACATATTTCTTTGTACTTTACTTGTATGGCAAATGGTAAAAGTAAGATGTATCCTGAAAAAAGAATGATAGAGCTTGTTGAAAAATCCGGACTAAAAGTTGCTAAACGTTATGAGAATATCGGCGTGCACGATTATACTCTTTTGGAGTGCGTAAGAGCATGAAATGGTATGAAGTAAAAGAGCAGGCTGCAGGGAAAAAAAGATTAAAATTATTGTGGATAATTTATAATCTTTTTGGGAAAGGTGCGGTTAAATTTATTGTCTTTTTTGTGACGCTTGTTGCTTTTATTGTTGCAAAACAGACTAGAGAATGTTCTTTAAAGTATCTTGAAGTAATCGGACAAAAATCTTTATTTAATTCCTTTAGGCATTTTTTATCTTTTTCTTATTCATTAGTTGATAAAATAGAATGTTTTACTGATAACTATGATATAAACAAAATAAGTTTTGCAGATGAGGAGCAAAGAAAGAAACTATTTGATGATTTGTTAAATAATAGAGGAATTTATTTTTTGTGTTCTCATCTTGGAAATATAGATGCGATGAGAACTTTTTTTAAGTCTGGTATAGAGATAGAAAATACAAAGGTTAATTTGTTTTTGGAAACTCGTCAGTGTCAAATTTTTAGGAATTTTATTAATGAAATAGCTACAGAAAATCCTATAAATACATATCCAATTGAAGACATAAATCTTTCGACCTCTATTGAGTTGAAAGATAAACTGGACAGTGGTGAAATTTTATTTATGGCTGGTGATAGAGTAGCTACTAATAATTCTGATGCAATTTTTACAAGAAAATTCTTAGGTCATGACGTAAACTACCCTGTAGGAGCTTTTAAATTTGCACTTTTAATGGGTGTTCCTATATATTTTGTTGTTTGTACAAAAGAAGCTGAAGATAAGACTCTGATACATCTTAAGAAATTTGAATTCAGCGGAAAAAGAAATGAAAGATTGAATACTTTACAGGATCAGTATGTTGAATATTTAGAAACTTTGACAAAGAAATATCCTTACCAACTTTATAATTTTTATGACTTTTTAAATTAACAGATTTGCAATATATCTCAATTTATGTCAAAATGAACAAAAGGGAGAAGTAAGATAGATATGGGATATGATAATATAAAAGCGATGATTATGGCAGCAGGTGTAGGATCAAGGCTGGATCCTTTGACTCAACTTGTTCCAAAACCGCTAGTACCAATTGCAAATAGACCTGTTATGGATATTTTATTTGAAAAACTATCTTTGCTTGGTGTAAAAGATGTTATTTCAAATACATACTATCTTGCTGATCAAATTATTGATAGATATAAACAAAATAATTTTGGTATCAATTTTAATTACATAAAAGAAGAATCTCTTTCAGGTACTGCAGGAGGTTTGAAAAAATGCCAGTATTTTTTCTCAGAAGAGGATACATTCTTGGTACTTTCTGCGGATGGTCTTTCAAATGCAGATATAGAAAAAGGTATTGAAATTCATCGAAATTCAAATGCAATTGCAACGATTGGAATAAAAGAAGTCTCAATGGAAGAAGTTCCACATTTTGGTGT
>CASECH010000193.1 GCA_949286405.1 uncultured bacterium | reverse complement strand
GTTGAAGTACACCCTCAGTTTGAGCATATGCAAGTATGTTTTTCTGATAACGACAAACTTTCAGCACTTGTAGCGAGTGAATTGGATGCTGATTTGTTGGTAATCCTTTCTGACGTTGAGGGATTGTATGATGAAAATCCTAAATTAAATCCAAATGCTAAAATTATTAGAAAAGTTGACGAAGTAACAGACGAGATTATGGCACTTGGTACTGATGCATCTGATGGAGGCAGAGGCGGAATGAGAACCAAATTGAAAGCAGCCAGAATGGTGACAAGATTTGGTGGAAAAGTTTTAATTGCGAACGGAAAAATTCCGTATGTAATTAAGAAAATATTTGACGGTGAAGAAATAGGTACAATGTTCCTACCTCAAACCGAAGGACTTTCTGATAAAAAGCGTTGGATAGGATATGCAACAAATATCCTTGGACAAATAGTTGTAAACAACGGTGCTAAAAAAGCACTTTTGGAGCAAAAAAGTCTGCTACCTATAGGTGTTTTAGATGTAATTCATGAGTTTAACAAGGGGGATGTAATATCAATACTTGATGAGCAACATAATGAATTTGCAAGAGGAATCGTAAACTATAATTCAGAATCTTGCAAAAAAGTTATTGGTAGTCATTCTGACAATATTATGCAGATTTTAGGTTTTAAAAATTATGATGCAATTATAACGCGTGACAATATTACAATTTTATAGTTTGTTTTTAAATTAACTTTAAAGGGGAAGAGTATGGACTTTATAAAAATTGCACAAGCAGCTAAAGAAGCAGCACTAAAAGCCGTTGATATGTCAAAAGAAACAAAAAATTCTGCACTCATAGCTGTTGCAGATGAATTAGAAAAAAACAAACAACAAATATTTGAAGCAAATGCTCTTGACCTAAAACAAGCAGAAGAACTGGTTAAATCAGGAGAGCTTTCTAATGCAACATTTAACCGTCTAAAACTAAATGAAAATAAAATGCGTGATATGCTTCAAGGGATAAGAGATATAGCAAACCTCGAAGACCCAATTAACAAAAAACTTTTGGTAAGAGAACTAGATAAAGACTTAACTCTATATAAGATTTCTTGTCCGATAGGAGTTTTAGGAATAATATTTGAAGCTCGCCCTGATGTAATAGCGCAAATTTCATCTTTGGCAATTAAATCTTCAAATGCAGTTATCTTAAAAGGTGGCAAAGAATCCAAACATACAAATGAAACAATTTTAGCAATAATAAATTCTACTTTAGAAAAAATTGAAAATTTTCCTAAGAATCTTTTACAACAAGTATTCTCACGTGATGACGTTGCACAAATGCTTACTTGTGATAAATACATAAATCTAATCATTCCAAGAGGCGGCAACAAACTGGTTAAGTATATAAAAGAAAATACCAAAATTCCAGTACTTGGACATGCTGACGGTATTTGTCATATTTTTACAGACGAAAGTGCAGATCTTGAAATGGCGCAAAAAATAATTGTAGATGCAAAAACTCAATATCCAAGTGCATGTAATTCTGTTGAGACTTTATTAATTCATGAAAACTTTAAGCAGAAAGATGAACTACTTGCATCATTACAACTTGAAGAAATTAAACTCATTGACAAACCTGAAAGCTGGGCTTTTGAATACGGTGACAAAATTTTGGCGTTTAAAACAGTAAAAAATATCGATGAAGCAATAGAACACATAAATACATACGGTTCTGGACATACTGATTGCATAATTACAAAAAATATTGAAAACGCAGAAAAGTTTATGAACAAAGTAGATTCTGCCGGAGTTTATTTTAACGCATCAACAAGATTTGCAGATGGATTCAGATACGGATTTGGAGCAGAAGTTGGAATTTCTACCAACAAAACCCACGCAAGAGGGCCTGTCGGTCTGGAAGGACTAACAATCTACAAGTACAAACTCATAGGTAACGGACAAATCGTAAAAGATTACGCTGAAGGCAAAAAAGAATTTCATCACAAAGACTTAATTTAAAACTTATTTAAATTGATTGTAAAAAACAGTTTCAGCGATATCTAATCTTTGACTATGAAACGGGCTTGGAGCTGCATCTATTGCAGGATAACCTATCGGTAATATCGCTACCGGTATAAAATTGTCAGGAATATCAAATTCCTCCTTTAAAGCATCAGGTTTAAAAGATCCTACCCAAGTTGTACCAAGTCCCAAATTTTCAATCTCAAGCATCATTTGAGTTGTAACAATACTTGCATCTACTTCGCCCATATCATAACTATCATACCCACGTTTCCAACTTACATTCTTGTCATAGCAAATCAACAAAGCTAAAGGAGCATTAAAATGATATGGTGTACAGTTTTTTAATTTATCAAGAGCTTCTTCAGATTTTATCACAAGAATTCGCTGTGGCTGATAGTTCACAGCAGTAGGTGCCACTCTTGCTGCTTCCAAAATCAAATCTAACTTTTCTTGTTCAATCTTTTTATCAGAAAACTTTCTTACAGAATATCTTTTCTTTAACAATTCTAACAAATCCATATCAACACTCCTTCATTTGGGTTAATTATATTAAATTCAAAATACTTAGTCAATTTATATGCTATAATTAATTTATGAAAATAGGAATTATCGGACTAGGACTTATTGGCGGGTCATTATTTAAGTCGCTAAAAAAATCAAATTATGAAGTAGTTGCAATCTCACAATCTCAAAATGGAGAAGGAATATTCAAGACTTACGATGCAATAAAAGATTGTGAAATAGTTTTTGTATG
>CASECH010000192.1 GCA_949286405.1 uncultured bacterium | reverse complement strand
TGCTTTATCTTTTCTGATAATATCAGCTCCTGCACGTTTTGACCAAATATCCAGTTGTTCTTCTGCAGCAGCTCTGAATGTATCACCTGCAGCGATGAGAACTTTTTTATTTTCTTGTTTAAATTTATAAGCCAGTTTACCGATAAGAGTAGTTTTACCCACTCCGTTAACGCCGCATATAAAGTATATATTTAAACCGTCCTGAACATTTAATTCAGTATTTCCCGCATCCCGTAAAGTTTTCGAAAATTCCTCTTTAAGATAATTTTTAACGTCTGCAGGTTTAATTTTTGTTTGATCTCTCAAATTGTCAACGAGCTCTGCCGCATAATTTACGCCTAAATCTGCGCTAATAAGAAGGTCTTCCATATCTTCAAGAACAAACTCTGAGAATTCTTCCTCGTTTTCTACAGAACTTACAACATTTCCTACTAGCACCTGTGCAGTGTTGGATACTGTCTGTTTTAAATTGTTAAATTTATCTTTAAAAAATCCGAACATACGCAGATGATACCATGAAATTATTTAATTTTCATCCACTTTTGGTGTATTCTGATTTGTCTTATTAGGTTTGAAAATTTTTGTTTTCGGTATTTAGGTTCTGTAATTATATCTTTAAGGCATAAAAATATGTAGATAAATTCTCCAAAATATGTGTCTGGCAGTATAATATCTTCGGTTTCAATATTGCCATTATTGATCTGTATTTTTAATAATTGATTAAATATATCTATCATGATAGATATAATCTATCAAGAATTTATAAATTTGTCAATTAATCTTTGAATTATTAGACTATTGTTATGATAAATTTAAAAGAAGAATTGGCAGTTTGTCTTTTGCGCAAAGGGCTTTCTATGAGAAAGATTGCTCGAATATTGCGTGATAAAGGATTGAATGTACCGAAAGCAAGTGGTTTGTCTGATTCTATAAATAAAAAGCGTGTTCGTTTTGAGACAGTGCAAGAAATTCTTGATTGTATTGGTTATGAGTTGGTAATTCAAGAAAAGAAAGATAAATAAAAAAATAACCTTTTCATGTTAATGAAAAGGTTATTTTGTGTGTTTAATTTTTTATGTTTAGTTGATACCGTAATCTACAATCACTTTAGCTAAAATGCCGTTGATAAAAGATGTACTATCATCTGTAGAGTATTTTTTAGCTAATTCCATAGCTTCATCAACTACAACTTTCATAGGTGCATCTTTGATGTATAAAAGTTCTACCAAAGCTATACGTAGAATATCTTTGTCCATTTTTACCAAGCGTTCAAGATCCCAGTTTTTTGCATATTTTTGAATAATTTCATCAACTTCTTTATGGTGTTTTTGGAAATATTCTGCGATTGTGATTGCGTAGTTTTTAACTTCGTTTTGAGAATCAAGTGTTGTGAATTCTGCAATTTCTAAAGCTAAAAGGGCTTTTTCAGCGATGTCTATCATTTCATTAATTCTTCCTGTCATATCAGATGTCATAGGAAGTGGAACAGGAATATTTGCTACACCAATAGGTCTTGCAATATTAGTTTCGTGGTCAGCTTCATAATCTTCGATTTGAGCTCTCATTTCAACTAGTGCTCCAACCGTAATTTTTAGCTCATCACTTGCATTGCTTGTTAAAATTCTTACTGATTTTAAGATAATATCTTCAAGATCATCTTTTGAATAATTAGTTATTTTTTTATCAAATTGTGAAAATAGTATAAATGCTAATTCTCTTGCTGCTCTACGCGCTTGCATATATCTTCCTCTTTTTTTATTGTAGTACTTTTCAAGGATTATGCTAGCATGAAAAAAATATTATTTCAAAGATAATCTTTTATTTTGTATAGAGTTTTCAATATCAGATAGCTGCGTAGATATTTTTTCGATTTGATCCAAAAGAATTGAGGATATATTTTGAGCATCTTGAATTTTAAATGTTGTATTGTCTAAAAGAATTTCTTTCAAAAAATTACAAAGAGTTTTTGATTTATCAGCCTCACAGGAAACTGTATTTATATTTTCTTCAAGTTTATCCAAATACGTATTAAAATCCAAAACTAATGCCTCAATTTTCTAACTGAGTTACATTATAGCATTTTGATTATTCTATTGCATTAAGTCATATGGGCAGTATTTTATAATATGGAAAGATTTTTATTTACTTTTTTATTAATTTGTTTAAGTTTAATCAGTCTGTTTTTTACAAATTCTGCGTGATGAGAAAACGGTTTCATTGCTAAAAATTTACGGTAATATCTTTGGGCGTCAATTCTTTTCCCAAGTTTATCAAAACAAACTCCTATACCCATATATGCGAGGTGATAATTGGGATTAATCTTTATTATTTCACCTAGTAGCTGGCATGCTTCTTTGTATTTATCAAGTTTCATTAATAGTGTTGATTTTTGTTCGTATGCTTTGATAAATTTTGGAGAATTTTCAATTAATTTTTGATAAATCATTAGAGCCAATTCGTATTCTTCGCATAGTTCATGAGAAATTCCAAGTTGAAGTATTGCATTTGGATTATCAGGATTAATTTGGATAGCTCTTACGAAATTTTTTATAGCTCCGCAAGGTATTCCCTCTAAAAGATGACATATCCCAAGTTCGTAAAATGCTTCGTAAAAATCTTCTTTTAGCTCTGTTGCTTTATCAAGGTATT
Organism: uncultured bacterium; assembly: GCA_949286405.1. GTDB lineage: Bacteria > Cyanobacteriota > Vampirovibrionia > Gastranaerophilales > Gastranaerophilaceae > CALURL01. The sequence continues at coordinate 3,609 of CASECH010000192.1, read as the reverse complement.
TGATAGCCTTTGCATAATTTTCAAGATTTTTATAACAAATTCCAAGCCCATAATATGAGTCAGCGTCGTTACGATCAATAAGTATTGCATTAAGATAATTTGAAGCAGCTTCTTTGTATTCATTTTTCATTCTCAAAGCATTCGCTTTAAGAAAAAATGAATTGAGTTTTATTGTTTGCTTATTTTCGGCAGTACAATTTTGAATTTTAGTATTATCGCTAACCAATTTTGGCCTCTTTTCTTCCTACACTAACATTTTAAGTTTTTTTTACGGAGTGTAGAACAATCCTTGGATGTATAACTTTATCAATCGTTGGATTTATTATTTTTCTTGTGCTATAAATTTGTTATGAAAAAGTTATTGGTTGGGATTTTAATAATATCTTTAGGAATTCCTGTTTGGGCATTGGATGAGAGTGTTCAGCTAGAAGGAGTTGAGCAGAAGAAAATTGAACTGCCTAAGACGAATGTAAAATCAAAAGAATCTTTGGTCGTAACTGATGAGCAAGTATTACAAGAACTTGCAAAGATGCAAAAAGATAAAGATATTGAAGATATAGAGAATTTGTGGAAAGGTACTGTCGAGAATAATCAGGTAATAGGGTTTGCTTTAAAAAAATTAGCTACTCCTGAAAGTCAACGAAGAATTCATTCTTCACTTATGGCAAAGACTCTTTCTGCGATTGTTGCTGGGGCATCTTTAGCTCCATCTTTAATGGGAGCTGACTATATGATACAATCTTCTGCTTTTGCGACAGGAAGGTTGGCTCAAAACTTAATTAATCGTAAAAATATGCCGCAAGAAATTCCTCTTACTGATACTGAACTTATCGAACTTGCCGGTTTGGTAGAGAATTTGCAGGACAAGATAATTAATGCATATTACAATTACAAAAGTTCTCTTTCTCAATTAAAAGAGACTCGTCAGCGCTTACTTTTGTATAACAAAAATTATACAAATGCATTGGATTCTGATGATATTTTAGAGATTACAATATCATCAGCCTTGTATGATAATATGCGTATTGAAGAATTTTATTATATGGAAACAGCAAAAAAGTACCATCTTGAATTGCAGCGTTTGGCTGGTAAAAAAGTTGTTGATAAATTGAATTTGTATCAATACAACTATAATTCAACTCTTGTGAATGGAAAGGATGGTAAGTGATGAAAAAAACATTATTGCTGTCTTTAGCTTTGCTACTTGCTCAAACTGTTTGGGCGACTAATTTGGAAGATGTAACAACTGTAAGACAACCTGCTTATCGTTTGGGGATTTCAGATTCTCCAGAAAAAGAGTACGTAGAAGCCAAGCAAGAATCTCCAATTGAAAAGGTTGTCAAAGAGTACGTAAAAATTGACGAAAATCAAATGGATTTGTCTGATTTGACTTATGCTGATTTGAGTATAAAACAAATTTCAAAAGAAGTTGCAAGAGAGCTCGACTTAGATCAGGAAACTATGATAGGGGATTTATCACTATTATGGCAAGGAGCTGCAACTCAAAGTGATACAATAAATTTTGCGTTATATAAGCTCGCGAACCCAGAAGAAGATAAGCCTGATGAAAAATCTGTAAAAAAAGTGCTTTCAACAATTGCAAGTATGTCTACTCTAGTTGGTGCAGGCATGGGAAATCCAATTCTTGCGACTAGTTCTATAATCGGTGGTAATGTGCTTGGAATTATGTCTCAGGATACAAAGGCATTAAATTATAAATATACAAAAGTTACTGATGCCGATATGATTATTCTTGTTCGAAAAATAGAAGACTTGCAACAAAAAGCAGTTGATTTATATTACAACTACATGACTGCTCGAAAACGGCTTGAAATGGTCGATGAAGTAGTACAAGCTCGTAAGAAAAATTATGATCTTTCTCAAGATTCTTCAAGAGAAATTATCTTGATTACAGATGCCTATTACAGAACTGCTCTTGATATGCAAATGAAAGCTCGTTCTGATTTTTATTCAAAACGAGCAGCACTGGAACAGTTTGTGGGAAATGATGTATTCAGACAATTTGAAGCCGATCTTATAAAAAGAGAAAAGGATAATAAATGAAATTAATTCCTTTTGAAATAAATTCAGGGGCTGAAAATATGCGAATTGATTCTCAAATGCTTGATGATTCAATTCGATATAATTCCAAAGAGCCGATATTTCGTCTATATGCTTGGAAACCTTTTTGTGTATCTTTAGGTAGAAATCAAAAGGATGATTTTTTAGATAAGGATTTTTTGAAGGCGAATAATATTGATTTTGTGAGAAGACTCACAGGTGGTCGTGCTTTATTACATGCTGATGAAATTACTTACAGTTGTGTATTTCCTGTTGAGTATCTAAATAATGGTGAAAATGTTGTCCAATCTTATAAAGAGATTTCTCAAATTCTAATAAATGCATTTCAAAAGTTGGATATAGAGCTTGATTTTGGTGGAGTCAAAAAATATACAGGACATGCTGATTATTGTATGTTAGTTTCTACCGGTGCAGATTTATGTTTTAAAAATCGTAAATTAATAGGTTCTGCACAGTTTAGAAAAGAAGGCTATATTCTCCAACACGGGTCTATTTTATATGATTATGATAAGGATTTACTTGCTAAAATTTTTAAAGAAAATATTGATACTTCATCCATTACTTCAATAAAAGAAATTAACCCGACATTGATAAAAGACGATATATTGAATGTTTTATCTTGTATTTAATATGTATTATTAAGAAATATTAACATTGAAAACCCTTGATATTAAAGGGATTATTAAAAATATATATCTAATTCGTATCCTTTTTGTCAATTTTTTAATTCAAAAAATCTTTATATAAGTACGGGGAATAAATTTAAGGGGATTAAAGAAATGTACAATTTGCCAATTACATCATATTATAGTGGTTTAGAACCATTTTTGGCATGTAACATGAATACATTAGGAAGATTCAATCCAATGTTATATGGTATTCTTAATCCCAATAGTACAAATCCAATGATGGATCCGATTTCAAGACTTGGTGTTCAAAATGCAGTACAAATTGGTGCAACTCAAGCTAAATTAGATAGATTATCATTAGCTGTTGCCAGTGTAAATTCCGCTTTAAATTCAATGGCATCACAATTAAGTGGAGTATTAGAATCTGATAAATTAAATGAATCTCAAAAAGCAAGAATAAATGCAATTTTAGAAAAAGTAAAAAAAGCTCAATCTGATTTACAAAATTTGGTAAGTCGTATAAATTCATCAAATGTTAATGAAATTCAGAAAGAATTTGAAGCATTTCAAAAAAGAGTTATTGATTTACAAAAAGAAGCAAGTAAATTAGCAGAAAATATAGCTCAAGAACTTAATGGAGCAGAAGAGTCTTCAGAAGATAATAATGATGAAGGAGTTGAAGGCTCTAATGATGAAACAGAAGACAATTTAGATGAAGTAGAATCTGATTATGATGCAGATGGAAGACCATCATCTTTAGCAAAACCTACTTCAAGAGAAGTTCAAGATATCTGCTTAGCATTTTCTGATGCTATAAAAGCTTGGTATGGAACTGATGATGAAAAATTTGAAGCAGCAGTTACAAGTATAGATGAAAGTAACGTTGTTGAAGTTATGA
>CASECH010000191.1 GCA_949286405.1 uncultured bacterium | reverse complement strand
TTTTGACAGAAGATGATATTATTTATATGACAAATAGTTATATAAATAAGTTAAAGGATGAAAATTCAGACAATGAAAAAGTTGTAAAAAAGCTGGATAAATATATAACAAATTTTGACGTAAAAAAATTTATGAAAAAAAATCCAAACCTGACAAGTGCTGATTTTTACATGATTATGTATAATGAAACAGAAAGTCTTTTAAAATAACTTAACAAACACTAAAGTTTTTATAAAAAATATCCGACCAAAAACATGTAAATTTTTAGAAAGGACGGATATTTATGGAAATTTCAAATGTAACAGGAGCTTACACTTCATCAGCAAAAGCAGCAGAAGAAGTAGAAGAACAAGATTCCAAAAAAGTTGAAGAAGAAAAAGCTAAAGAAAAAACTTCTCAAGCAAACAAAAAAGATGAAAAAGATTCTGTAGAGCTATCAAGTTCTGATTATGATGAAAGTGATGTCGAAACAAAAGCTAATAATTATGTTCAAAACATAATTGCGACAATGAACTTAACAGAAGAATCAAAAGCGATGTTGCAACAATATATGAATACGTTTGATGTTGCAAAATTTATTAAATCTTATGGCCCATTTAGCTCTACAGCAGAAATATCTGCCGCAATGTATGCTGTGACATCAGGTATGATTAAGACACAACAAGATGAAGAATAAAAAAAACGGAGATTAATTCTCCGTTTTTTTTATTTTCTTTTTCTAAACTCAATATCATATCCCAAAATATCTGCAATTTGTTCAATTTCAGTAAACTTGACAGTATTATTGCGTAGTTTTTGCGATAAATTATTCAGTGCAGCTCTTTTATTATCTGCTCCGTAAATTTTTGCAGCAATATCAGTCAAAGTTTTTCCTTCCATTGCAACCAGAACTTTTATTTGTTTCTTTATATCCATAAGGTAATAATATATTATTTGACAATAAAAACATATTATGTTATACATGTACATATTATAATGTATAAATATATGTTATAATTGGAGAAATTAAAGCTTTTATGGACATAATACAAGAACTTGAGGATATAACAAATTTAAGTAAAACATTATTTGATGCAATGATGTTTGCGAATGCAAACGGTGATAATTCAAATAACAATATAACGCTTGCTTATATAATAACAACAAGACTTCAAAATTTACAAACAAAAATAATGAAATAATTATTTTTTATCTTTATCAGATCTTTCTCTTACTGACAATTTTATTGGTGTACCAAAAAATCCAAAAACTTCTCTTAATTTGTTTTCAATATATCGTTTGTAATGATCTTTCATTAAATCAGCATTATTTGCAAAAATAACGATATGAGGAGGTTGTATACCAGTTTGGGTAACATACATAATTTTCAAACGTTTACCTTTTGAAGAAGTTGGTGGGTTAAGCATATAAGCTTCTTTTATAACCTTATTTAACAACCCTGTAGATATACGTTTAGTACATTCTGCATAAACATTTTGAGCTTCTTCAAAGATTTGGTTTAATCTTTGTTTTGTTACTGCACTAATATAAATTTTTGGAGCGAATTCCAAAAACGGAATATCATTTGCAAGTTTTTTATTGTATTGATTTATTGTATTAGATTTTTTATCTTCAATCAAATCCCATTTGTTGATAGCAATAATCAATCCTTTACCGGCTTCTGTAACGATTGACGCAATTCTCTTATCCTGATCCGAAATTCCTTCTTTTGCATCAATTACAAGAAGTGCGACATCGCAATCTCTTATTGAGCGAATAGCTCTATCGACAGCAAATTTTTCTACACCCCAGTCAACTTTTGATTTTTTTCTAATACCGGCAGTATCTACAATGATAAATTCTTTATCCTTATAAGTAACCGAGCTGTCAATACTATCTCTTGTTGTTCCTGAAATATTTGAAACAATAACTCTATTTTCATTCAAGATAGCATTTACAATAGATGACTTTCCTGCATTTGGTCTTCCCACAATAGCGATTCTTATTGTATCATCGTCTTCTTTTTCTATATCCCTAGAAAAACCATCAGTTACAAGATCCAAAAGATCCCCAACTCCACCGCTTCCATGTAATGCAGATATGCCAATAGGTTCTCCAATCGCAAGTGAATAAAAATCGCTTGTCATTAAAAGTGAATTAGGATTATCGATTTTATTAACGGCAAGATAGACAGGTTTTCCTGATTGTCTTAAAATATTTGCAATATCAAAATCAACAGGATTAACTCCTTCTTTTCCATCAACAACAAATATAATTTTATCAGCTTCTTCACAAGCGATTTTAGCCTGATCAAAAATTGATAACATAATTTCATCTTCATCTCCAGGAATAATACCACCTGTATCGATTACGGTGAAAATTTTATTTTGCCATTCTACATCAAAATAGATTCTATCTCGGGTAACTCCCGGTAGATCGTCAACTATTGAATTTCTGTTGCCGATTAAACGGTTTACAAATGTTGATTTTCCAACATTTGGACGTCCTACTATTGCTACTATTGGTTTTTTACTCATAAAACAATTATAGCATGGACAATTTATATTTGTAAAAAGTTATACAATCGGGTAATTTGTCTGAAGAAGTTTTCTTTTTATATTATAATTGGGGTTAGAAAGACAGGTATTTATTATGCGTAGACTTATTGCATTTATTATTATATTACTAGGAATTTTTAGTTTTTGGTATTACGAAAATAATTATGATTTTCAAAATATATGTGAAAACTATTATCAGACGAATATGAGAGAGAAATTGCAAAAAAATCCTAAAAAAGCAATAAAATATACAGCAAAATGGAAAAATGCTTGTAATGCAGAATTATTGAAAAATAAACAAAATAGAACAGAAGCAGATTTTGACAGAAGTTGCAGAATAATAGACAAAGCAGCAATGTCTACATTAACTTATGCATCAATAGTAAAGCGAAATTCAAAAGATAGAAACTTAGCTCATGAAGCAATTTCAGAAACATTAAAAAATATAAAACCATATTCAAATTGTGTGGAATACAATGTATATAGTGGTATGCTAAGTCAATCATTGAAAAAAGTTTATGAATAATTAAACAAGTTCAATAGAATTTATGTCATCTTCAAGTAAACTTTTCTGGTACTGCTCACATTCATCTATCAAATCCAATAGATTTGTATATTTTGGATTGTGTAAAACTTTAGTGTAATCATTACTTTCAAGTAATTCTACGACATAATATTCTTTGTTTTTTTCTTTAATATTTATTAAACCTACTTCTTCAAAAATTTCAAACAATAATTCAAATACTTGATATGATTTGCCCCAATAACTGGCAATTCTCTTAAGTTCAATTTTGCCGTTGTTGTTATTGCAAGCAAATTTTAACATACCATGAATTGTCTTTAAAAATTCTTTTTCATCAAAATATTTTATTTCATAATTCATAAAGTGAATGGCTCTTGGTGAAGTTTTTTCGATAATATTATCAAAAGTTTCCTTGTCTGCCGGATAATCAAAAAACATAATAGAATCACAGTCAGATAAATTATCTCTGGTTACTGTTTTAGAAAAAATAGAACTAAAATTTCTAAGTTTGTCTAATACAGGTTTACTTTCCGCAAAAACTAAAATATTTTGCTTTGTATTTTTTATATAATCATTTACTTGTTGAAGAATATCTGTTTTTTTTCTGTGGTCAAAAAGTTTAATTTTGTCAGAATTTTCACTTTCTTCTTCTTTTAAATATTCAGAATGAATATCATCAATAATTAACTGAACACTTGTGACACCATTGTATTCATTTATTTGAGGGTGGAATGCTATGTCAAGAGTGTCACCATTTACCAAAGAAATATCACCCTGTTGCCAGCGAATACAATTAAATTCACTATTGCCGCTAATACAATTAAGTCTTAAATGATCTTTATTTTCACCCATTAAACGTTTTTGTTTTATTTTAAGATTTTTTATTGCAAAAATCGGACTTGGATTTGACGCTCCAAAAGGTTCTAACTGCGAAATTTGTTCTACCAAATTAACGTCAATATCATTAGCCTGTAATTCAAGATCAATATTAATAAAAGGTTTTAATTCCTTGCCTTGGGTCATTTCTTTTATAGTTTGATTTAGACCTTTTTTCACATCTTCAAAAGATGTTTTTTCTGTTGAAAAAGCAAGACCAGCAGCCATCATGTGTCCACCAAAACTATCTAAAAGTTCTGAATTTGCATTAATGACATCGTATAAATTGACTCCCTCAATACTTCTTGCTGAACATCTCACTTGTTTTGTTTCTTCTGAATATGTCATCAAAAAAGTTGGCTTGTAATACTTTTCCACAAGTTTAGATGCAACGATTCCTACGATACCGATATGCCATTTAGGGTTAAATAAAATAATTGCAGGATTTCTGTTACCTTCTTTTTGAATCATTTCATCAGCTTCTGCAAACATTTCTTGACAAAGCTCTTGACGGATTTTATTAAACTCGTTAAGTGATTGAATAGCCATTTCTATTTCTTGTTTGTTATCAGAAATAAGAACTTTCAAAGCTGCTTCAACTGTATCTAATCTGCCTGACGCATTAATTCTTGGTGCGATACCAAATGCTATATGTTCTGAGGTTATTTGACCTTTGTATCCTGCACTTTCTAAAAGTCTTGTCAGACCATAATGTTTGCCATTTGAAATTAATTCCAAACCTTTGGTTACAAGATATCTGTTTTCTCCGATAAGTGGAACAACATCTGCAACAGTACCTACAGCAACATAAGGCAAGATATTATAAATAAATTCTATTTTGTTGTATTTTTCAAGTAATCCTTGAGCAAGTTTGAATGCAACTCCAACCCCTGCAAGAGCACATAAACTATTAATTTGTTTAGCAGATAAATTTTCATCCAAAGAATTAGGTGCTTTTGGATTTATGATCGCAAAAGCTTTTGGTAATTCTTCAGGGGCTTCGTGGTGGTCTGTAATTATTACATCAATTTTAAAACTTTTTAAAAAATTAACAGCTTCGACATCGCTTATACCGCAATCACAAGATACAATAACTTTTGGCTTAATTTTTGTCATTATGTTTACCAAAGCTTTTGTATCGAAGCCATGACCTTCTTTTTCTCTATCTGGAATAAAATAGTTAACGTCAGCATTTAATTCTTTTAAAGTTCTATACAAAAGTGAAGTAGAAGTGACTCCATCGGCATCAAAATCTCCATGGATAACAATTTTTTCACCATTATCAATCGCTTGAGATATTCTTTCAACAGCTTTTTCCATATCAGTAAAAGCTTTTGGATGTGTAAGTTTCATTTCAAGAGGGTTTAAAAACTCTTGAATTTCTTCTTCACTAGTAATACCTCTTGAGGCTAGTAGTCTTTTTATTAAAGATTTTTCATTCCCATCATATTTATTGTATATCCACTCTTTTATTGTCATTTTCTTCCCTACCCGTCTGATATCAAAATAATAGCATAAAATTTAATACCTTAAAATCAATCGCAAAGATTAATTTTAAGCAAAAAAAAGAGAGCTTTCTAAAGAGAAAAAGAAAGCTCTTGGGCAAATTGTTGTTACAAGGAGCATGAGTAACAAACAATTTGCAGAAAATTATTGATTTGCTATTGTCTGACCATTTGTCATTTTAGTAAGTACTTCAATAGCTTTTTTCAATTGAACATCATCTTTATTTTTCACGTTTTCTTCAGTTAATTCAACTTTTATATCAGGAGTGATACCCTTTTTGTTAATATCAGTACCGTTAGGAGTTAAATACTTTTGAATCGTGATATTAATACCTGCATCATAAGGAAGTTTATTTATTTCTTGTACCAAACCTTTTCCAAAAGATTGTTCTCCAATAATAACAGCTCTGTGGTTATCTTTCATAGCTCCTGAAAAGATTTCTGAAGCAGAAGCAGAACCTTTGTTGATAAGTACAACTACAGGTTTTTTAGTATATACACCCGGTGTTGCTCTTTGAGTTTCTTTGTAACCATCTCTATCTACTGTGCTTACGATTGTGCCACCGTCAAGAAACATATCTGAGATATAAATTGCATTCGTTAATAATCCACCAGGATTTGATCTAAGGTCAACAATAAAACCTTTTTTGTTTTTTGAATTATTTAGTATTGTACCAAATTCATTTGCAGCATTTCTGCTGATAAAAGAACTCAATCTAATGTAACAAAAATCTTCAGGGATTTTTACGTCAGTCGGAACTTTTTGGGAAATTGATTTTATTTCAATTTCAGCCCTTGTTACTGTATACAATTTAGGTTCTTGATCTTTGCGTTTGATAAGTAGAGTAACTTGAGTTCCTTCTTTTCCTCTAATTTTGTCAGCAGCTTTATCAACAGTAATACCTTTAGTGCTCACGCCATCAATTTCTAAAATTTCGTCATCTGCTAATATTCCCGCTTTTTCGGCAGGAGTATCTTCAATAGGTGAAATAACTGTTAATTTTCCGTCTTTTACAGCAATTTGAATACCAATACCTTTTAAAGATCCTTTAATAGAACTTGTTTCTTCAGCAAATTCTTTTGGATCTAAAAATTTTGTATATGGGTCATTCAAACTTGCAATCATTGTATTAATTGCGACATAAGCATCTTCATTAGTCTTTATTTGACTATCATATTTATGACGCCATTTTGACCAATTTTGTGAATTATTGGTTTGGTCTACAAATTTTACATTAATTAATTTCCAAACTTGGTCATACAAATCAGTTGGACTGTATGCAAAAACATTATCTCTGATTACCCAACCGGATAAAAAGATAAAAGCACTTAAGAAAATAAAACTTTTTTTCATAATATTTCTCATTTAATAGTGTTTCCTCCAATACTCTTAACCCTAAACTTTTGTTGTACAACTTACAAGTATAAAGATGTTTTTTTTTGAAAAAAGTTTCCTACTACTTATAATCTTGTCCTAAAGTTTTGTCATTAAAAGTTCTTTGTTAACTATAATAACACAATTTATCAAAAAAATAAAATTTCATTATGCAAATTATTTATAAATAAAATTAATCTTTATTCTCTTTAAGAGTAATATATGTTAAAAACTGTAATCTTGCCTTCATTTCACAATAAGTTTCAAAAGTTGTTTCCATATTCATTTTCAAAATATCTTCTGTGAGTTCGATATTCCTAAGAATTTCTTTTTGCAAATTAGTATCCATAATCTATTCCTTTTTTGCCAACAAAGGAATAATATAACAGAAAATTTTTATAATCAATAGAAAAACGGAAATAAAATTAATATTTTATAAAAAATCAATTACAACTATTTCAGGTCTACAATTGAATCTTAACGGTAAAATACTAGTACCAAGACCACTTGTTACAAAAAGTTTTTTATTATCTTCAATGATTAAGCCTTTTTCATAACGTTTACCAAATTTAGAAGGCAAAATCATTGCTCCGAAAAAAGGAATTCTTATTTGTCCTGCATGCAAATGTCCGGCAAGAGTTAAATTAACTTCTTGAGGAATATTAGGAAAAATATCAGGAGTATGAGTAAGTAATAATATTGGTTTTTTACAATTTTGCAAAGCTTTTTTAATATCAGGATTTCCTGTTTGCAAATCATCAACCCCAGCAATACAGACATTACTCATATTCATATTGTTATTTAGTAAAACATTAATACCGGAAGTTTTAAATTCTTTTATAACCTCTTCTTTGCCTTGCCATCCGTCATGATTTCCAATTACAGCAAAAGTCCCGTTTTTTGATTTTAAAAAAGCTAATTCTTTTACTATTTGTTTTACAGGCATTGATTGCCCTTTTTTATGTCCGCTTACGTAATCTCCTCCAAGCAAAATAAAATCAGCATTTTGTTCGTTAATGGTATTAACAATTCTTTTTAATCGAATTTTTTCAAAAGTTTTTATATGTAAGTCGCTTATAAAAACAACTTTTAATCCTTTGAGTTCGTTATCTTTAATTTGTAGTTTATTCACATATAACAAGTTTGGTTCGATAAACACTCCCCAAATGAATAAAGTAATAATAAAAAATAAAAAAATTTTTATAGTCATGTTATTATTATAAAATAAAAACTCCCATTATTCGGGAGTTTTTACAGTTTATTAATTTTTATGATTCTACATATTCTCTTAAGCGTTTGCTTCTGTTAGGGTGACGTAATTTTCTAAGTGCTTTTGCTTCGATTTGTCTGATACGTTCACGAGTAACACCAAACAATTGACCAACTTCTTCCAAAGTTCTTTGGCGTCCGTCATCCATACCAAAACGAAGTCTTAAAACGTCACGTTCTCTTGGAGATAGTGTACAAAGAACTTCAGCCAAGTCTTCTCTTAATAGTTCAGAAGCAACTGTCTTGATTGGAGCATCAGCTTCTTTATCTTCAATAAAATCACCCAATCTTGAATCTTCTTCTTTACCGATAGGAGTTTCAAGAGATAGAGGTTCTTGAGCTATTTTAATAATTTCACGAAGTTTAGCAATTGATACGTTCATTTCAATAGCTAATTCATCTTCAGTAGGTTTTCTTGAAAGTTCTTGAGCTAGTCTTCTTGTAACTTTTTTCAATTTATTAATTGTTTCAACCATGTGAACAGGAATTCTTATAGTTCTAGCTTGGTCTGCAATAGCTCTTGTTATAGCTTGTCTAATCCACCAAGTAGCATATGTTGAAAATTTGAAACCTCTTTCATGATCAAATTTTTCAGCTGCACGAATAAGACCTAAGTTTCCTTCTTGAATAAGGTCTAAAAATAACATTCCGCGTCCTACATATTTTTTTGCAATACTTACAACCAAACGTAAGTTTGCTTGAACAAGTTTTCTTTTTGCGATAGCACCAGGTGTACCACCTTCAAGAATTTTTCTAGCTAATTCTATTTCTTCATTAGCTGATAAAAGTTTTATTCTGCCAATTTCTCTTAAATATAATCTTACAGGGTCATCAACAGCTATACCTTTTGGAAGTTCAAAATCATTTTCATCTTCTTCATGAGAAGAATTCATCATATAGATATCATCTATATTAACCTTGTGTTCCATTTTTTCAGTAACAATATCCTCAATATTATCTGTACTGATGTCCATATTCATATAATTAACACCATCAGCATCCTGAGAAAGAGCTGCATCTTCGTCTATATTGTGTAAATCCAAATTTTCATCATCCATAATACTTACAATAGAAGAACCAGATTGTCTTTTTTTACTCATTCATTTTCTCCAATTTTAGTCTATTATTTATTTTATCTCTAAGCTGCATTTGAATTTTTAGGGCTTCTGTTTCATTATCATTTGCGCTTTTATATAAATTACGTATTCTTTCTTTTTCTTTTTCTGATTGGCATTGATTTAGTCTATTGATATTTTCTTGAATTGCTGTTAGAAAATCTTTGTCATCCAGATTCTTAAAAGTTTCAGAAATACTAATTAAATCAGTTATCAGGTTTTGTATTTCCGGCTCTTGAATGAAAGCTGTATACAACTGTTCAATCAATTCTTTCACATTATTTACGGTACATGTTAATTTGTCAATTGTAGATTTTACATTTATTAACGTTTCGTCCGTAAA
>CASECH010000190.1 GCA_949286405.1 uncultured bacterium | reverse complement strand
TTTGCAGCTTCTTCGTTTCCTGCAAAGTTTACAGCAATATCATAACCAGCTTTTGCAAGCTCTATTGCACAAGCTCTACCTATTCCACGAGATGCACCTGTCACCAATGCTAATTTTTCAGACATAATATCTCCTTTAAACCTTCCAAAGTACAATCTAATGAAGCTTTATCAAAAATGTTAAAGACTTTAGCTTCAGGAACTATTTTCTTATTCAAACCTGCAAGGACTTTTCCAGGTCCAACTTCGATGAAAATTTCAACTCCATCTTCTGCCATTTTTTGAATGGTTTGTGTCCAATGAACAGAAGAATAAATTTGTTTTGGCATCTTTTCTCTAAAATCTGCAGCATCTACAGTAGCAGTAGCATCTACATTTGTAACAACAGGAACAGATGCATTGTTAATATCTAAATCAGCAACAAAGTTTGCGAATTCTTTTCCTGCATTTTCCATGAATTTAGAATGGAATGCTCCTGATACTGCTAGAGGTACAAATCTTCTTGCACCTTTAGCCAGAACTAATTCACCTGCTTTTGCAACAGCTGCTTCATCACCAGTTATTACCACTTGAGCTGGAGAATTATAGTTTGCTACATCTACATAACCAATTTTTGATGCTTCTTCTAAAGATTCTTTAAGTGCTTCTTCTGATGCATTTAATATAGCACCCATAGCACCGCCTTTAGTAGCTCCCATTAAATCAGCTCTTTTTTGTATAGCTTTTAATGCGTTTTCTAAAGATAGCACACCAGCTGAATACATCGCACAATATTCACCCAAACTGTGACCTGCAACATAATCAGGTTGTATATCTAATTGAGATTTTAAAGCTTCTAAAGCTGCTATTGACATTGTAACAATACAAGGCTGAGTATTTACTGTCTGTTTCAAAGCATCTTCTGGTCCTTCAAAACACAATGATGTAACTGATTTTCCTAAAATTTTATCAGCTGAATCAAATATGTTTTTTGCACTCTCATAATTTTCGTATAAATCTTTTCCCATACCAACAGATTGTGAACCTTGTCCTGGAAAAAGAAATGCAATTTTTTTTGTCATAAACACATCCCTCATCTTATAACTATAGGATGATTATATAACAAACATGTATAAATGAAAAGATTTTACGCTTAAATATATAAATTTATATTTTTATATCTGGAGAATAATATTTCAGATAAAAAAGCAATGAAATCAAATGAATATCATTGCTTTTTATCTTATTTCTCGTAATATTAACTATATTATTTTTTTACATTTGCATGTTTTTGAAAAACATCTGTTAACAAACCAACTTTTTCTTTACAGAATTCACAATCAACTTTCATAGGCGTTGTTGTAGCTACTGTTTTTTTAGATTGGGCAACTATTCTTGATATTGTTTCTTTATTACCAAAATCGATAACTTCAGAAAATCCAGTTAATCTATTAATATGATTCTTAAATCCGTTAACAGCACCAATTTTAGACATTTTAGCAAATTCCCTCTCTTAGCCTAACTATAGCACCACCCCAAGTCATTCCGGCACCAAAACCACAAAGTACTGCTGTAGTACCAAGTTTTACATTACCTTTTTCAACACTTTCAGCCAAAGCTATTGGAATAGAAGCTGCTGATGTATTTCCATAGTATTTAATATTAGTAACTACTTTGTCATCAGAATACCCTAGTCTTTCTTGTACGGCTTGAATAATTCTGATATTTGCTTGGTGAGGAATTAAATAATCAATATCCTCAGCTTTTACCCCTGCATTAGTAATTAAATTTTCAACATAATGAGGAAGGATTTTAGCAACAAATGTATATACCCCACGTCCATTCATTCTAATACCCTTTGGTTTTTCTTCATATTGTTCAACCAACGGACAGTTCTTTCCATCAAATGAAAGTTCAATCAAATTACCATAATTACCATCAGCTTTAATATCGATAGCGATAATATCATCAATACCATCTTCAGCTTGAGTTACAACCATTGCACCAGCACCATCTCCAAAAAGAATAGATGTAGCTCTATCTTCCCAGTTAACCAAACGAGAATTGTTATCTGTTGCAACAATCAATACATTTTTATACATTCCAGATGCAATATATGCTTTTGCAATACTCATGCCATAAATTAATCCTGAGCATGCTGCTGTTATATCAAATGCAGGAATTTGAGCTTTTATACCCAATCTTTGATGAATGTGGCATGCTATCGCAGGATATAAATCAGGAGGTGCTGATGAAGCAGCAACAATTAAATCAATATCATCAGGATTCATTTTAGCCTTTTCCAAAGCTCTTTGAGCTGCTTCAAATCCTAAATCAATTGCATTTTGTTCACCTGACACAACACGTCTTTCTTTTATACCAGTACGTGTATAAATCCATTCATCAGATGTTTCATATAATTGAGTCAGATCATCGTTTGTTATAACAGTTTCAGGTAAACTATATCCAACACCGGCAATTCTTACCGGAATAACATTATTTGTCATCAATTTATTCCTCATAAAACTTCGCAATTTTTTCATTTACGCCTGATTCTACGGCGTCTTTTGCAACTCTTACGGCATTTTTAATAGCGTAAGCTTTACTTCTGCCGTGAGAAATTACTGTGATACCTTTTACACCTAGTAATAAAGCTCCACCAAATTCTTCGTAGTTAATTTTTGTATAAATTCTTTTCATAAACGGTTTAGCAAGCAGCCCGATAATCTTACCAGCCAAATCGTTTTTAAATTCTTGTTTTAACATTCTAAACAACATTGAAGAAGTTCCTTCAGTAACTTTAAGTGCAACGTTACCAACGAAGCCATCACATACAACAACATCACATACACTCAAGAAAATTTCTTTTCCTTCAATGTTGCCAACAAAGTTAATTTTTTCTTGATGTTCTTCCAATAATTTGTATGTAGCTTGTGCTAACTCATTACCTTTACCAGCTTCTTCTCCGATATTTAAAACCCCAACACGAGGATGTTCTATACCCAAAACATTTTTAGAAAATGTAGAACCCATAATCGCAAATTGATACAACATTTCAGGAGAGCAGTTGCTATTTGCACCACCGTCAATAACCACAATAGGTTTTTTAATTGTAGGCAATGTCACAGCAATCGCAGGTCTATCGATACCAGGAATTCTACCTAAGCCAAATAAACTCGATGCCATTGCAGCACCTGTAGAACCTGCTGCAACTACTGCATCAGAACTTCCTTTAGCTACTGCATCGACAGCTAAAACAATTGATGATTTTTTCTTCTTACGAATAGCTTGACCAGGAGCTTCACCCATTTCAATAATTTCATTAGCATGGGTAATTTTTATATCAAGTTTAGAAGTATCTATTTTAATTCGATACTGTTGTTTACCACCTTTACCACAGTCAGAATAAAAACCTTCTTGACTTATTCTATCAAGTTCTTGCTCAATTCTATCTTGTTTCCCAACCAACTCAATTGCTACGCCGTATTCTTGTGCTGCCCATACTGCACCTGCTACTATCTCGTGCGGAGCGTGGTCGCCACCCATTGCATCAATTGCTATTCTTGTCATCTTTCCCTCTCAAAGTCTTATTATAAAAAAATCTGGTTTAAATCACCTCGACAATATGTCGAGATGATTTAAAAAGATATTTGTTATTCTTCAGTTTTTTCTTCTGTTTCTTCAGCTTTAGCTTCTTCTACAACTTCAGCTTTTACTTCTTCAGCTGGAGCTTCTGCTTTTTTAGCTGATTTTTTTACAGCTTTCTTTTCTTCTACTGCTGCTGTTTCTTGTCTGTCTTTTAAACTTACAGGTTGTCCTTTATAAGTTCCACATTCTGTACATACTGTGTGAGTTAGTACAGTTGCACCGCAATTAGGGCATTTTGTAGTTTCCGGTTTTGTTGCTTTCCAGTTACTTCTTCTGTGTCCTTGAGCGGAATGTCCTGTTCTTTTCTTTGGTACTGCCATTTTCTCTTTTCCTTTATTTTTTTACTTAACTACTTATATTTCAATTTTTGTCGTTCTCAATTTTGATATTTTTGAAAACTTCTAGCCGCGGATCAGATAAATTTTCTTCTTTTAAAAATTTATCCCCATTACAATTTATACCACAAACTTTTTTATTTGGTATATTTAATATTACAGATTGATACAATAAGTCATAAATGTCAATCTCATCTGCACCGTCTAAGTCGGTTACAAACTGCCCGTCTTTAAGTTCTATTTCTTGACCATATTCCGACATTAGAGAATGTTTTGCGTATAATTCTTCGATATCAAAATCAAGATTATAATTAAACTCTTTCAAGCACAAATCACATTCCAGTTTTACAACACCTTTTACGTTGCCTTTGACTTCTATAAATTCTCCAAGAGAAGTGACTGTCAAATCAGCTTTGATTGGGCCTATTGAATTAACCTCTTTTATTTCTTGCTCAAAATCGCAATAAAGCGTTTTTTCAGCGGAATTTTCAAGTTCATCTATACTTATTTTATACATACTGTTCTTCTTGAATGGCTACTGCTGCTATTTGGTTTGAAACAAATGAAACTTTTTTCAACGGTCCTTGTGTTTCTTTTTCAAGAACTACTGCTGATGAACTTTTCATAGCTTGTTGAAGTTCTGCATATAATTCTTCAGGATTTTCAACATACATAACTAAAGGAGCAGTTGAACCCTTTAGAAATACAAGTACTGAATATCTTTTTTTTATGTTTTGAGCATTAAACTGTTGTGCCATGTCGCACTCCTTTTTTCTAATAACATCAAGTATTAAGAATTATAAAATAAAAGCATATATATTGTCAATTTAATAACATAATATATGTTATTTACTAAATAGAGCTTCATAAGATATAGAATTATAAATTCCCACGATAGTGAAATGAGCAATAATTGTTGGCGAAACAAATTTCAAAGAGGCTTTTGTTTGAGCGATAGCGAGTTAAGCCGATTGATGTTGAGCCATTACAAATTATTAGCGAATGCAACGTGTGGGTGGTTTTGCGGAACTTTTTCCACAAAAAGTTCCATATTAAAAATATTGAATAAAATTTTCTAAATTTATGTATTAATTTATTATTAATAGTATTTTATAAGCTTATAACATATGTTATACAAAAACGGCAAGATTAATATGGAATCTTGCCGTTTAATTTTTTGTCATTTCATTTAAAAACTATTTCATAAGTTTCATAGTTTTTTCAATAATTTCATTTAAGCTGTCTGCTTTCAATGAAGCACCACCGATTAAAGCACCGTCGATATCTGATTTAGACATTTGTTCTTCGATAGTTGAAGGTTTTACAGATCCACCGTAAAGAATTCTGATAGCATCAGCTGCTTGAGCTCCTGCAACTTCTTTAACAACATTTCTAATCATAGCGATAACTCTGTTTGCTTCATCAGCATCACAAGTTTTGCCGGTTCCAATAGCCCAAATTGGTTCATAAGCAATAACTGATTTTGCAACATCTTCTGATGAAATTCCTTCTAATGCAGCTTTGATTTGAGATGCAATATGAGCATCAGTAACACCTGCTTCTCTTTGTTCTAGTGTTTCACCACAACAGATGATAGGAATTAAACCGCCAGCTAAAATAGCTTTTGCCTTTTTGTTAATCATTTCATCTGTTTC
>CASECH010000189.1 GCA_949286405.1 uncultured bacterium | reverse complement strand
TCAAAATATGATTTTGCATTCTCTTCTACTTGTTCTTTTGTCAAGGCAGGGCGAGTTTCGGATTTGCCTGAAGGGTCCCCTACCATTGCAGTTGCTCCGCCTACGATTAAGACAATTTTGTGGCCAAGACTTTGGAATTCTCTTAATTTTCTCATTACAACAGTATGTCCTAGGTGTAGATCCGGTCTTGTAGGATCCATTCCCAATTTTACACGAAGCGGTGTATTGGTATCATGAGAGTGCTGCAATTTGATTGCTAATTCTTCAATGCCTCCTGGTAGTACTTCTGCGTTACGAGTTAAATGTTTTGCTTGTTCTATAAATTCTTGTCTGATATCAACCATAAATTCTCTCCACAATTTTGTATTACAATTGATTTAATTATATCAAAAACAAAAAAAGTAATAAAAAATGAGTAATAAAAAAAGAGCCGAATGTTCGGCTCTTAAAATTTATGAACTGAGTTCTGTGAGTTCTTTTCTTAGGTCTGAAATTTGTTTGTTGTAATATTCAAGCCAAGTTTCACCTGCTTCTCCGTCTTTAAGTTCAGGTTCGCACATGGCTCGAATTCTTTTTTTATCAAGCTCATCAAGTTTAATTTTTATTTCATATATTCTTTCTTCTTTTTTTTTGATAGCTTTTTTTTCTTCATATTCAGGAGTATTTAATTTTTCTGTGAGGTACCATTGATTATCTACTTCAGATTGAGTTACATCAAGTTCTATCATTCCGATAGATTTATAGAAGTCTGTATTTGTACCTAGTCCGACTTTGCACAGACCTGTTTCAAGATTAACGATTTTACAATATTTAAGCATGAGTTACTCCTTTCATAGGGAAAAATGCTACGACTGTTGATGAATGTCCACTTACTTTGAACCAATAACCTAATGGTACCGGTACAAAAAGAGTTTGTCTATCATTTGCTCCACCGCCTATACGAGAATATGTTACTTGTACTAAATCTGTACTTGATGAACCAACAGATATATTTGCAATTTCTACGTTACTATAATTAGTTCCTCCCATTGCTACCAGCATACCGCTATATTCTGCTTGTTGAACTGTTTCAAGCGGAGCAGAGATTATTGTATTGTAATCCGGAAACAACCAGTTCATGATTTGTTGTTTATCAATAGATTTAAGTATATTTATAGGACTTTCAGTTTTAATTGATGTAATTGTACTTTCGTCTGTTTCGAATGTCCCAATTTTTATGATATTACTTTCTGTCCAAGTGGTCCCTTTGTTATTTGTGACTTTCCAGATATTATCAATAGGATTGTACCAAGCACCTTCAGTGTGTTCAATTGGAGGTTGTGCGGTGGTTATGTAAACATCTTTTATATCATATGAGCTAATTTTACCGCTTGAAGAGATGAACAAATCTCGTTTTTCTGTATCCATATTAGGTGTGTATTGAATATCTGCATCAACTGTATATTCGATACTTTTTACTGTGCCATTAGAATTTCTTCCGTCTGAAATTAATACTTTTAGACCCTCTTTGACTGTTATTGTTGTGTTTTCATAACTTGCAATTCCATTAGGAGAATCAATTATGCAATTTGTTATAAAATTAGTGTTACTTAAATCTTTAAGAGCATTAGAATTATTTATGTCATTAATTTTTTCATCAAGTTTACTTTCCAGTTTTGTTACTTCTGTTTTAGTATATTCTCTCGACTCATCAAGACCATCTGCCAGTGCAAGAAAATTAGCATTCACTTCACTTGCTTTAGCTTTTGTGCCTGGTGTGAAAGAATATGGTATTGTTGATTCAGCCATTAATTTGCCTTTCTGACAAAGTTAATGAATTTAGTTAATAAAGCGTAGTGTAATAATCAATTATACCTCATTTTTTTTAAATCTGTCAACAAACTTGAAATATTATCAGTTTTTTGAAATAATTTGTTCTATGATAAAAGTTGGTGTGGATATTGAAGATATAGAAAGATTTAAAGCTAAATCGCAAGACTTCTTGGATAGAGTTTTTACTCCATCAGAACAGGCGTATTGTAATTCATTTTCTCATCCAGAAAGTCGTTACTGTGCAAGATTTTGTGCTAAAGAAGCAGTTGTAAAAGCTTTAAGCGGTTTTGGGATAAAGAATGTGTATTATTCTGAAATTGAAGTATACCATGACGAAAATAATTGCCCTAATGTTAGAATTTTAAAGGAATTAGGAAAAGATTTTTGTATAAATTTAAGTATATCTCATGAAAAAACTAAGGCTGTTGCTTTTGTTGTTATTGAGGAATTTCATTAGTTTGATTTTTTTGATATGAACCTAAAAATCTGAAAAATGTTGTTTGAGATTTAATTTTATCTATGGCCAATTTTATTTTTTCATCTTGTATGTGTCCGTCAAAATTTACGAAGAATATGTAATCTCCGAAATTGATTTTTGAAGGTCTTGAAGATATGTGTGAAAGATTTATATTATTTTCTAAGAAAGTTTTTAGTACTTCAAGCAATGCTCCGGGTTTGTTTTCGGTAGAAAATGCAATTGAAGTTTTATCATTCCCTGTTTTTTGTGTAGTGTAATTTCCTACCAGGATAAATCTTGTTTGATTTGTTTTGTCGTCATTAATATTTTCTTTTAGAATATTTAAGTTATATACTTCTGCTGTTTTTTTGCTACCTATAGCTGCATATGTAAGATTGTAGTTTTGTAAACCTCTTGCAGCTTCTGCAGTGCTTGTTGCTTCTATTATATTTACGTTATAAGGCATTTCATTATGAATGTAGTTTTGGCATTGTGCAAGAGCTTGAGGATGTGAGATAATACCTGTTATACTGTAAATTTCTGTTGTGCGAGATAGAAGACAATGACGTATTGGCATAATATATTCTGCTATAATTTGGATATTATGATTTTCAGCGGTCATAAGATTATCCATAGTCTCTCTTACACCACCTTCAATAGAGTTTTCAACAGGTAGTACTCCTAGGGTATTAACTGAATTTTTGTCTACATATTCTATTACTTGTCTGATAGTTTGCATAGGCATTGGGTATGCTTTTATGTTATTTAGTTCGCAGAATTTATCTTTTGCCATTTCGCTAAAAGATGCTTGTGGTCCTAGATATGCTATTGTTTCTATTTCGTTGAAATTTATCATTGCTCTTACCTCATATTTCTATTATGATTATATAAGAAATACTTGTATGAGGGCAATTTTATGGCAAATATTAAGTTTGGAACAGATGGCTGGAGAGCAGTTCTAGGAAAAGACTTTAACAAAGAGAACGTTGAGATTGTGATAAAAGCGGTTGGGAAATATGTATTTGATAATTTTGGTTTGGGTAAAAAAATTATCATAGGATATGATCCAAGGAATATGGCTAAAGAATTTGCAACTGATTCTGCTAAACAATTTGCAGATTATGGATTTGAAGTTCTTTTGAGTGACAAAGTTATACCAACTCCTGTCCTTGCTTACAATGCGAAAAAATTAAACGCTTGTGCGGTTATGTTTACAGCATCTCACAATCCGCCTGAGTATTTAGGAATTAAGTTTATTCCCGATTATGCTGGTCCTGCAACAAGTGATATTACTGATGAAATTGTAGCTAACCTTAGCTTAGATTTTGCATCAAAAGGAAATGGTCAATGTTTAGAATACAATTTTAAACCTGATTATTTCGCTCATATAAAAGAGTTAGTTGATTTTAAAAAGATAAAGGCATTTGATAAAAATATTATTTTTGATGGTTTGTATGCTGCAAGTATTGGGTATTTTGATGAATTACTTGATAGTGAAGGTATAAAATATAGTAGTTTACATATGCACCATGATGTAAATTTTGGTGGGGGAATGCCTGAGCCTAAACCTAAGTTTTTGAAAGAGTTAATTGATGAAGTAAGAAAAGCAGATAATGCTGTAGGTTTTGCTAATGATGGTGATTCTGACAGATTCGGTGTAATCAATGAAAATGGAGAATATGTATCTCCAAATGAGATTATAGCGATATTGCTTATGCATTTGAAAGAACATAAGAATTTTGATGGCCCTATTGTTAAGACTGTTGGAGCAAGTCTTTTGCTGAATAAAGTTGCAGAAAAACTTGGAGTAGAAGTCGTTGAAACTGCTGTAGGATTTAAACATGTAGGCGAAGCTATGAGAAAGTTTGATCCGATTATTGGTGGTGAAGAATCAGGTGGCTTGAGTATAAAAGGTCATATTCCTGAAAAAGATGGAATTTTGGCAAATCTACTTATTTTGGAAGCAATGGCTTATGAAAATAAGTCATTGCTTGATTTGCAAAAGGAATTATATGATTTTGTTGGATGTAAATTCTATAATGATAGAATTGATAAGCGTCTTGACAATGTAGATGAAATTAAGCCAATTTTAGAAGAATATAAAAATAAATCTAAAATCGGTGATTTTGAAGTGAAAAATATTGATACCAAAGATGGTGTAAAGATCTATTTCAAAGATAATACAAGTTGGATACTTGTCCGCCCAAGCGGTACTGAGCCTTTGTTGAGAATTTATTTTGAAAGTGACAGTAAAGATAAACTAATAGAACTTATAAAAGCTATGACATAGTGTATCTAATACTGATAAAAATACTTTAGAACTAAGAGAGTTAGTCACGCTTCGACAGAATACCCCATTAGCTTCTTCTTGACTGGCTTCTTTTAAAAATTTCTCTATGTCAATAGAATCACTTTCACTTAATGAGACTGGTTTTACTTTTTCACGTTTTTTAAAGTTTTTTCTTACCTGCTCAAATTCTCCATAGTCTAAAAATATTCCACCACACTTATAACAGGTATCAATTTCTATTCCAATAGCAAATGTTTTAGTCATAGGGATCTTGCATATTGGACAAATCCTTGTTTTTGTATTATCAACAGGATTAAAAGTTTTGTTTGAAAGAGCGTTTTTTATTTCCTCTATATTTTCGCTTTCTCCTGAAAATTCTTGAATTTCTTTATTGTCGAAATAAATCCCGCCACATCCTTGTGTACAAATATCAATGTTTATTCCCTTATCCGCAATAAATACTTTTTGCATTTCTGCACCACAAGCAGGGCAGTTAATTTGTTTTATTGAATCTCCCATGTTGAATTCCTTTTTGTAAATTTTATCATTTGTTTTTGATACTGTCAATAAAAAAACCTCCATTTATAAGGAGGTTTTTTATTATATTTTTGGGTTACTTAGTTTCAGAACTTTCAGATAGGTTTTTCAAAATTGTGTAAGATGCATCCCATCCTGTCATTCC
>CASECH010000188.1 GCA_949286405.1 uncultured bacterium | reverse complement strand
TTTTCAATTTCAAAAATCCAATTAGAATCAAGTGTACCTTCAAGAAATAACAATTCAGGTGTTTCGTTCACCATACATATATATATTTCTTTTTCCTCAGAGATGTATAATTGGTTTATTGCATCTCTTATAACATCGTAAGAGTATGTTGTGCCATCTGTTGTAAAAAGAATTTTTGTTTTTTTATTTTCTTCTTTTACAATATATGTAGAATTTTTGCTGCTGTTTACAATTTCTTGTGAAACTGAACCTAACCATTTTTGAATTCCTTTTTTTCCATGTGATCCCATAAGTACAAGATCATAATATTCATCTTTTAATTGCTCAAGAATACTATCCATTGCAGAACCGCAATGTTTTATTTTTTTGCCTAAATTCATATTATGAGATTTAATTTCTTCTTCTGCGTAGTTGAGAATTGTATCCGCCACATTTGCACAGGAATTTGCAAAATTAGCTTGTTCAATACTTATTTCCTCAGGCAAGAAACTCCAATCAATAACGCATATTACATCAACAATTGCTTGATTTTGCCAATGAGAAAAATTTTTTAATGCGTTAAAACTTATTTTTGAACCGTCTGTACAAAATAATATTTTCATAATTTCTCCTATATTTCCAATAAAAAAAATAAAATATGTTAAGGAAAATTACATTAGCTGGTATTCTATATTTTTTTTTGTTATGATGTTTTTATGGGAAGTGTGTTGATATCTAAAATTGATATATAGGATTAAATGTTATAGTTATGACGTCAAAACAAAATGTACAAAAAAAAGTTAATTTACGTGATTATAAAGACTTGATAGAAACTATATCTAAAGTAGAATATCAAAAGTTTTCTACGTCGCATTTAATTGAATTTCCTGAATTAGTGAATATCGGTAATCATACTTTGTATATCTTATTTAAAAATAATAATCCTGAGAATTTCAACAACACATATTTATCAACAGCTATAAAATGGGCAATAAGAAATGAAGTAAGACGTCGTTATAAGTGGTACACACTTAAAAACAGAAAACAACAATCTATGGAGGATGAAAATAGTGATTTGCGTGTAGAAGTCTATAAGACAATTTTGTCTATTGACGAAATGCAAGAAGCTGAAGTGCCTACTCAAATAAAAGCAGAGGACAAGACGCCTGAGGAGTGTATCGAACTTTCTGAATTAAAAGCTGAAATTTTAGAATCTATGAAAAAGCTTCCACCAAGAGAAAGAGAACTTATTGAGTATAAATTTTTTAAAGAAAAAAAATTGCGTGAGATATCTGAAGAAGTAAATATTTCTCAGTCACGTATTTCTCGAATTATTCAGTCAGGGTTAGATAAGATAAAACAGGATTTGAAAAAACAGGGGATTATTTAAGGTAATATATGGATACTATATTCGAAAAAAGTAATGGTATTACAGGTATAAGTATATCTGATGAATATGAAGGTATTGATTTTATAAATAAAGAATTTTTAAGGTGTGGTAACATAAATTTACCTCAATTAAGTGAACTTGAGGTGTTACGTCACTATAAAGAGTTATCTGACAGAAATTTTTGTATAGAAAAAGGTTTTTATCCTCTGGGATCTTGTACGATGAAGTATAATCCAAAAGTAAATGAACTGCTTGCAAGTTTAGATGGATTTTCCAATTTGCATCCACTGTCAGATGATGATGATTGTCAAGGTGCTTTGGAGTTGATGTATAAGTTACAAGAGGCGTTGAAAGCTGTGACTGGTATGGATGCTATTACATTGCAACCGGCTGCTGGTGCACATGGTGAATTGACCGGTATGATGGTTATAAAAAAATACTTTGAGGTAAGAGGAGATAACAGAAAAAAAGTTCTTATTCCTGATTCTGCTCATGGTACCAATCCTGCTAGTGCTCATGCTTGTGGCTTTGATGTCGTATCTGTTGCATCTAATGAAAAGGGGCAGGTTGATATTTCTGATTTAAAATCAAAACTAGATAGAGATGTTGCAGCAATAATGATGACGAATCCGAATACTTTAGGTGTTTTTGAGGAAAATGTTTTAGAGATCTCTGATTTGATGCATAAAAACGGTTCATTATTATACTATGATGGAGCTAATTTTAATGCAATTATGGGGTATACAAATCCAAAATTGATGGGATTTGATGTTGTACATTTGAATCTTCATAAAACTTTTGCGACACCTCATGGAGGTGGTGGTCCTGGAGCCGGTCCTGTTGGGGTTGTCGAAGAATTAAAAGAGTTTTTACCTACTCCTGTAGTTTCTTATGATGGAGAAAAGTATTTCAGAAATTATAGCTTGGAACATTCTATCGGTAATGTCAAAGGTTTTTATGGAAACTTTGGTGTGCTCGTAAAGGCTTATGCATATATTTTGATGATGGGGACAAATTTAAAACGTGCGAGTGAAGATGCCGTATTGAATGCAAATTATTTGAAAGAAAAATTAAAAAGTGTATTTTTATTACCTTATGATGTTCCTTGCATGCATGAATTTGTGCTTTCTGGTGATTTACAAAAACAGTTTGGTGTCTCAACATTAAATATTGCTAAAAGTCTTATGGATAATGATACTCACCCGCCAACAGTATATTTCCCATTGATAGTTCATGAAGCAATGATGATTGAACCTACAGAGTCTGAAAATAGACAAAGATTGGATGATTTTGTAAATGTAATGTTAAAAATAGCAAAAGAGGCAGAAGTAAACCCTGAAAAATTGTTAAACTCTCCTCGTAAGACACCTGTAAAGCGTGTTGATGAAACTACTGCTGCACGTCATCCGGACTTAAAGTTTGTACAATAATGAAAAGAGAAAACTTAATATGACAAAAGAAAAGAAAAAAATAAAAGTGGCTTTCCCGCATATGGGAACAATATACGTAGCTTGGGCTGCGGCTTTGAAAAAAGTAGGTGTTGAACCTTTTATCCCACCATATACAAGTAAAAAAACATTATCTTTAGGAACAAAACATTCTCCAGAGGCTATATGTTTACCTTATAAATTGATTTTAGGTAACTTTATTGAAGCAATAGAAGGTGGTACTGATTATGTCGCAATGATTTCATCTCCAGGGTGTTGTCGTTTGGGTGAATATGGAAATTGTATCCATAACGCATTAATTGATTTAGGGTATGATGCTAAATATATTGAGTTAACCTTATATGATGGCATTAAGGGAATGTATAATTTCTTGAAAGAGATTAGCGGAAAAAATGATCCTATTTTATTTATAAGATGCATTGTGTTTGCAATTAAAAAAGTTTTCATATTGGATGAGCTTGTCAATAAACTTTCATATTATCGAGCAAGAGAAATTCATCAAGGTGAAGCAGAAAAACATTATTTGAAAGCTCTTGAATTAATAAAAGATGCTGATAACAGTAATCAATTAAAAAAAGCTAAAAAACAAGCTTTTGCAGAAATAGCAAAAACAGAAATTGATCCAAATAGAGAAGTTTTACATGTTGATTTAACAGGTGAAATCTATTTGGTCTGTGATACTTTTTCTAACCAAGATATCGAAAAAGAGCTTGGAAAGATGGGAGTTCAGACAAGAAGGAGTCTTACAATAAGTAGTTTTTTGAAGGATGCAATTATTCCAAAAATTTTTAGAAAAGGTGAAACCCACTTACAAAGAGCTTTTAGAATGGCAAAACCTTATTTGATGAGAGACATTGGTGGTGATTCATTAGAATGTGTGTCAGATGTTGCTTATGCTGATGAACGAGGTATAGATGGTATTATTCATATAAGCCCGTTTACTTGTATGCCTGAAATTATGTCACAAAATATATTTCCAGCAATGAGAGAAAATTGTGATATCCCAATACTTCCTCTTATTATGGATGAACAAACAGGTAAAGCTGGGTATATTACAAGATTAGAAGCATTCGTTGACTTAATGCGTAGAAGAAAAAGAAAACTTGCTCTTGATGCTAAAAAATCTGAAGACAGGTTAGTTGTTGGTGGTAACTAAGCTATTTTACTTTTTAAATAAAGAGGTATGATATATATATGTTAAAACTGTTAAATCAAGCTCTAAAAATAACTAATGATAATATAATTTTAGCAATTCCCCTTATAATTTTTATGTGGGTAATAAATTTCTATTCACTCTTTTCTAAATATACAGTTGATAGCTTCCCTGAATTTCTTTTAGCTTCAGTAACTATATTATTCATGGTCGGAGCTTTTTGTGCCGGTTGGTTTTATATGATAAAAGAGGGTATATCTCTTTCCAAAAAAGTCTTTGTGCTTGATGAAGATAGAGCTAAAGCAACTTTAAATTTAATTAAATTAATTCCTA
Organism: uncultured bacterium; assembly: GCA_949286405.1. Lineage (GTDB taxonomy): Bacteria > Cyanobacteriota > Vampirovibrionia > Gastranaerophilales > Gastranaerophilaceae > CALURL01. The sequence continues at coordinate 1,316 of CASECH010000188.1, read as the reverse complement.
CTGGTATTGGAAAATATTTTTTATCTTTTGTTGGTATGTATGTAATTTTGTTTTTGATACAAGTCATAGTAGCTTTTGTTGTATACGTAGTAGGGGTAAAAACAATAGGGGTATTAGATGCTTCTTCTGTTCAACATTTTCAGGCTATAGCAACAGAGCAGGGTCAATCTTCAGATCAGGCAATGATGTCTTTTGTAGATTCTCTTTCTATTGACCAGATCATTTTCTTTGGTAAGTGGAGTATGCTATTTGTGTTTGTATCTTCAGCGGCATTTTTTTTGATAATGTTATGGTTTCCTGAAATAATTTATCAATCTCAAAATCCTATTTTGGCTTTGGGAAGGTCAATAATAAAACTTTTTAAAACCTTTTTTAAATCACTAAATTTATTTTTGGTTATGTGGATTATAGGTTTTATTTTATTATTTGTAAATACTTTTGCTTTCATTAATCCTGTTGCATACTTAATAATGAGTATTATTCTTTTCTATTATTCTGTATATGTTGTTGTTTTGTTATTTTTATACTATGACAAGACATTTAATTGTGATGCTCAAATTGATGAAAATATTCCCAGCCATGAAAACAATTTATTAGATGGTGATGAGTCAGAAGATGAATAAGCTCAAAGTAATAGCGGTTGTTGGGGCTACTGCTAGTGGAAAGACTTCTTATGCTGTAGATCTTGCAAAACAAAATGGCGGAGAAATTATTTCTGCGGATTCAAGGCTTGTTTATAAAGGATTTGATATCGGTACTGCAAAACCTTCTATAGAAGAGCGATGTGGTATCCCTCATTATATGATTGACATAGTAGATCCTGAATTTGATTATACAGCAGGGCTGTATGTGAATAAAGTTCGAAAATTAATTGTTGATATATCAAGTAGAGGTAAAATTCCAATTATTGCAGGTGGTACCGGGCTATATTTTAGGTTGCTTTTAGAAAATTACGTTATGCCGCAAGTTGAGCCTAATTATGAGTTAAGAAAAGAGCTTGATAAGTTAACTTCTGAAGATTTGTTTGAAAAATTTTCTCGACTGGATCCAGAAGGAGCTAATAAAATATCTAGTAATGATAAGAAAAAACTAATAAGAGCTATAGAAATTGTGAAAACATTGAATAAACCTTTATCTCAAGTAAGAGGAGTTGGTTCTGATTCTGAATTTGATGTAGAGTGGATTGGATTAAATTATCCAAGAGAAGAATTATATAATAGAATTAATCGTCGAGTTGATTTAATGATTGAGAATGGTTTGATTGACGAAACTAAATTTTTATTAAAAAAACATGGTCATATATATAATATCGTTAA
>CASECH010000187.1 GCA_949286405.1 uncultured bacterium | reverse complement strand
ACCTATTTTTTTTTTTTTACAATGGGGTAAAAAATTCCTTTATGGGGTTAAATATTGGCCCCCCCCCCGAAATTCCAACCAATATCTCTCATATGAGCTCCTTTCCTTATCACATAATTAAGTTTAATATATTTTTCAACTTTTTGCAACTAGAAGATTCTTATAATAGCAAAAAAAAAAGTTTTAATGTTTTAATTTTTGATATGATAATAAAAAATAATATAAATTCTAACTTGAATTTTGGCACAAAAATAAAATTAAAAGACTTAGATAAAGTTTACCCTAAAACAAAAAATAATTTTACTACAACATATCTTGATACAATGTTTAATGAAAACAAACTAGTATCAATCTTAAATGGTTTTTCTGTGTTTATGACACAAAATATTTTATGTAAATTTTTTAGAGAACCACAAACAAGAAGCGAAAAATTATTGGCTAAAATAAACTATAAACTTATTACTATTTGTAGAAAGCTTGCGGACAGAGTATTTTTGATGCAGAACTTAAAAGGAATAAAAAAAATAGAAAATTTATTTGACAGATTTAATAAAAATCAAGAACTTTATAGCAAAGAACTTGCTAATGTTGGAAATTCAATAAAAAATAAATTTATTTTAATTAACTCTGAAGATAAGTCCCTTGAAAAAATAACAAAATCAAAAAATTCAACGATATTTGTACTAAATCATCCTGACTACAATAAAGATAAATTTATTTATTTCATAATAAATTCAATTCTTAACAGACTATACATAGCACAAAATAAAAGAGAAATACCTCAAAACACTATTCTTGTAAGCAAAAATATGCTTAATATAATTAATGAACATTCAAAATCAATTTATCAAAAATTAGGTCTCATACCAATAGATGCATCACTAAAAAATAAAGATAAAAAATTTAACTCTGCAATTATTAAACCAATATTCAAAAATTTTACAAAAAACAAAACAAATATATTCATATTTCCCGAAGGTAATAATTCTCCACTCACAAAACTGCCTCTTGAAAAAAGAATTCAAAACGGAATAGGGAAATTAATAAAAAAAGCAGTCAATAATAAATCTAATGTCACAGTTATCCCAATAAGCATTAGTTACACAAAAAACAAAAATAACATGGGAAATGTCTTCATTGGAAAACCAATTTATTTTAAAAGAAAAAATAACGAAATAATTTTTACTGACGGATTGAGAAATAAAAAAATTAAACATATGGACTACAATGAATCTTCAGAAAAAATAACTAACCTAATAGCTCAAAATTTAAGTTTTGGAATAGAAGAAGCAAAAAAACTAAAATAAAAATTTTATTTACATTTTTGTGATATACTTATTTGAGTTAGTTGATAAGAAGGTGAATAAAATGTATAGACCACTAGTTAGCATAATTACAGCTAGCTATAATTACGGGGAATATATAAAAGAAACCATTAACAGCGTCATTTGTCAAAGCTATGATAATTGGGAATTGATTATTGTAGATGACGGTTCTAGGGATAATTCCGTCGAAATAATACAAGATTACAGTCTTAAGGATACAAGAATAAAATTATACACACATCCTGATAATAAAAACTTAGGCTTAGCTGAAACCCTAAAACTCGGAATCAACAAAGCGACAGGAGAATGGATTATATTTCTTGAGTCAGACGATAGTATAAAACCTGAATATATCGAAAAAAAACTTGAAATAATAAAAAATTATCCTGACGTTAAATTTATATTTAATGACACAAATTGTTTTGGTGATAAGAGCAGAATAGAATATATGGAAGATTATTTCCAAAAACAAAAAAAAGTTATTAAGACTCATGCAAATCCGGGTGATTTTTTAACCTGCTTTGAAAATTTTAATGTAATACCTACATTCTCTACTGTTATGGTAAAAAAAGAAATATTAAAAAATATTGATTTCAATTCACCTTTGAAAAAATTTCTTGATTATTATATTTGGGCACAATTGGCTGCAGACAACAAATTTTTCTATATTGATGAAAAATTAACAAATTGGCGTATGCACGCAAACAGTTACATCTCTGCAAATTGCTGCAAACAAGATAAAGTATTTTTTGACCTAAAAATATTAGACATAATTTGCTCTCGTCATTGTAGACTAAAATATCTTTTTAAGTATCTAAACCTTCATCGAAAAAAGATTTTTAGATTAATTATTCCTGAACATAAGGTCTTACTATTTGGTAAATGGTATAATTATAGTAACATAATGAATATTAGTAAAATTGATTTCTAATAAAATTTGGATTATAAAATAAAATCAAAGGGAAGTAGAATAATGAAAACCGTAGAAAATAGAACAATAAATCAAGAAGCAATGGATAAAGAATGTGCAATAAGAACCATTGACAGAGAAATAGAAACTATACAACAACTAAAAAATAACATAGACAATACTCTTACTCAGGCTCTTAATTTAATGCAGAATTCTAAAGGTCGGATTATCATAACAGGAATGGGTAAATCAGGTCATATAGGAAAGAAAATAGCTGCATCTTTAGCTTCCACAGGAACACCGTCATTTTTTGTCCATCCAGCAGAAGCTAGCCACGGGGACTTGGGAATGATTACTGAAGATGACGTTGTAATAGCCATCTCAAACAGTGGAGAATCCAAAGAACTTGTTGACATACTAAACTACTGCAAAAGATTTGGAATTAACTTAATAGCAATAACAAAAAATCCTGACAGCTCCTTAGGTAAGGCTGGAGATATAGTACTAAAACTTCCTAATAACGGAGAAGCTTGTCCTTTAGGACTTGCTCCAACTAACTCTACGACTGCAACACTAGTACTAGGTGACATACTTACAGCAGGATTAATTGAACGCAAAGGATTTACAAAAGCAGATTTCAATGCACGACATCCTGGTGGTAAACTTGGATCTATCCTGCAAAGAGTATCAGATTTAATGCATACCGGAGAAGATATGCCTATACTCGAAGAGCACGCTAATATGCAAAGCGTATTACTCGAAATGACATCAAAACGACTTGGTTGCGTCGGTTTTGTAAATATAAACGGTGAACTTACGGGAATGCTTACTGATGGAGACTTAAGAAGATGTCTGACTCCAAAAATTCTCGAAGAAAAAGCTATTGATATAATGACCAAAAATCCAAAGACTATTGCGAAAAATACAATGGCATCAGAAGCTATCAAAATAATGCATGACAAAAAAATTACCAACATGTTTGTCGTAGAAAACAACAAACCTATTGGTGTAATACATATTCACGATTTATTAAATAACGGTGTAGTATAGTTTTTCGACAATACTACCAAGGGTAATCTTTTTTCATTTGCCAGCCGTCATTGATTAGTTTAGCAGCACAATAATCGCCTGTACCAGAGAGTTTACAATTACTGTTTATTTCCGATTCAGTCCTATCATAACCTAAAGGTCGAACTACACTATCATCAAAATTTACAACAAATCTAAAAACATCTTTACCTAAAGTATTAGGTGCATTAACTCCATTTACATCAATATAGACACTTTGTCTCGCTGAATATTTTGGTGTTTCTGAAACAACATTTCCATCATCATCATACTCTACATCCCAATCCATCATGCGTATAAAATACCCTAAACCATCATTTGTTGTAAAATATACTCGACCGGCACTATAACTAGTACCTATTCCAACGTTTATACTTTGTCCATTTAAATATAAATAAGCATATCCTATACCATAAGGATTGACTCCTTCTTTTGATATAACAGGACCATTCAAATATGGGAACCAATAAGTATTTAAAAAGTTTTTTACAACTTCTGCATCTACTGTATCTGATGTTGAAAATGCTGCAGGGCCATTATCTTCTTGT
>CASECH010000186.1 GCA_949286405.1 uncultured bacterium | reverse complement strand
TTCTACTTCATGACCTTCTTTTCTCAAATCACAAGCAGCTGTCATACCGGCACAACCAGAACCGACTACTGCAACTTTTTTACCTGAAGGCTTAATCTCAGGCATATCTGCCTTAGTATTATCTCCTACATATCTTTCTAAAGCACCAATTGCAACCGGTTGACCTTTGATTCCTAGAATACAATTTCCTTCACATTGTCTTTCTTGAGGGCATACACGTCCGCAGACAGAAGGCAACATGCTTGTTTGTCTTATAATTTCACCTGCTTTATCCAAATTACCTTCCTTAATTGCTTGAATAAATTGAGGTATTTGAATATTTACAGGGCACCCTTGAACACATTTTGGATTTTTACAATTCAAACATCTTGATGCTTCAAGTTTCACCTGATCATCAGTCAAATTACTTTCTACAGGATCAAAATTATGTCTTCTTTCAATCTTATCTTGTTCCTTTACATGTTGTCTTTCTACAGCCATTTATAAAATCCCCTTCTTATAATAAATAAAGTATCTATATATACAATTTTACTTAAAAAAAGCAATTGTGCAAGAATTTTATAAATTTATTAAATTGTTTAATTCTTCAACACACTGATGAGTAAAAGAAGAAACTTCAAAATAATTCGGTCTTTTGTTTAAATCTTTCAAAAACCAAGTATAAAAATAATCTTCACAAGGTAAATCCATTTTTCTAAACAATATTTCATTATTCAAATTTTCATAATCGATATACTCGCCACTATACAAAGTTTGGATAACAATATATTTACAGTTCCCACAACATTTTTCTTTTAGCAAAGAATATATCTCATTCAACATCCTTGCAGTAACACCATCTTCCCTGATGATGGAAACAAAACATAAATTATTCTTAGAGCGTAAAACGTTATAAAAATTATCAATTCTTCTAATATACCTTTTTATGAATAATTCTTTATCGTCTTTTGAATAATTATCATGTGGAAAAACTAATCTCCAAAAAGTATTACACCAGCATTTTTTTTCTTGGTTATATTCAACATTATCAAAAAAATCTTTAAAATCATTTGCGAGAAAATGTAAAATTGCCCCCATATCAGAAAAAATCAAATCAAAAGGGAAAGTTAATTCCCCATGTTTTCTACGAGCTTTTATACCATATTTAGTTAAAAGCATACGAGGATAACAATTTGTTCCTAAAGGAATAATTAAATTCTTCTTTTCAGCTAATAAATTTCGAAACTGAAACTTTATGCCGCTAAAAAACGGTGAAAAATCAAATAACACAAAACTTATACGTCCAAAAGATTTTTTTACTTCAAATATTCTCATAAAAATGATATTCTTAATTCCAGTATAAAAAAAAGAATATATGAAAAAATAAAATTATTCAATAAAAAACAATCTTGAAAAAAGATTATTACACAGTAAAATTTCTTGTATGAACACAATTACAGAGAAATCACTTAAAACACTTGAATTAGATAAAATTTTACAAAAATTATCAAACTTTGCCAAAACAGAACAGAGTAGACAATTATGTCTTGATACAAAACCTTTTGATGATATTAACCAAATAAGACAACAATTAAAACTTACTCGAGAAGCAAAATTTATTTTAGACTTACCTGCTGACATTCCAATAGAATTTGTCGCAGATATTCAAAAAATACAAAAATCAATGACAGCTGGCTATCTTTCAGAAGAAGAATTAGTGGATATAGCAAAAACTATAAGAACTTCAAGGCTAATAAAAAACTTTTTGAACAATAACCTTGATGACTCGAAAATATTAAAAACACTTTCAAAAGATTTAATTTCTGATAAGGAACTTGAAGATAAAATATTTTCAACATTTGATGAAAGTCTAAAAATACGACAAGATGCAACCCCTGAATTAAAAGGTTTGTATTCGGCACTAAAAGATAATGAAAAGAATCTTAAAGTTAAAGTAAATGAGTTATTAAACTCTCCTGACTTTTCAAAACATTTGCAAGAAAATATTTATACAACAAGAGATGATAGAATAGTATTCCAAGTTATGGCTTCTTCAAAAAGTAAAATTCCTGGAATTGTACATGATGTATCATCAACAAATAGAACCTTTTACATCGAGCCACAACAGATAGTTCCTCTAAACAATAAAATAAGAGAAATAAAATCTAATATACACGCAGAACTCGTAAGAATTCTCATAACTTTGACAGTATTTGTAAAAAATAAAATAAGTGAAATAGTACAAAGTGAAAAACTGATTACTCTTATTGATTATCAATTTGCCAAAGCGAGATATGCCGTAAAAATTAGTGCAATTGAACCAGAAATCATTACAGACAAAATTATTAGTATCGAAAATATGAAACACCCTCTATTAATTGGGAATGTTGAAAATGTTATATCTAACAATTTTGAAATTGGAAAAGATTATAAATCTATAATCATAACTGGTTCAAATACCGGAGGTAAGACTGTTACACTAAAGACAATCGGCTTATTTATACTTATGGCAAAATCAGGATTGTTCTTACCTTGTACAATGGCCAAAATTTATCCGTTCAAAGAAATCCTTGCAGACATTGGAGATGACCAAAGTATTCTGCAAAACTTATCAACTTTTTCATCTCATATGACAAATATTATTGAAATTTTAAAAAGAAGTAATGATGAAACTTTTATACTACTTGACGAAATTTGTGCCGGAACTGACCCTGTAGAAGGAGCTGTATTAGCACAGGTAATTCTTGAAAAATTAGCAAATAAAGGAGCCTTTTCGACCATAACAACCCACTATGGAGAGCTAAAAGCTCTTGAATTTTCAAACCCATATTTCAAAAACGCATCCGTTGAATTCAATACAGAAACTTTAAAACCAACATACAAACTACTAATAGGAATTCCCGGTTTAAGCAATGCTATCTCAATATCCGCAAATCTTGGACTTGATAAAGAAATTGTAGAAAAGGCTAAAAATATAATCGTATCACAAAAAGATCCTTCTATTCTTGTTGTAGAAAAACTCCAAGAAACACAAGCAAAACTTGCTCAAAATCTACAAGAAACTGAAAAAATTAAAGAAGAGTCAGAAATCATCAAATCTGAATATGAAGAAAGCCTTCAAAACATAAAAAAAGACAAGAAAAAAACAGTTAAAAATATAAAAGATAAATTTGATCATGAGCTTTTATCTGCTAAAGCAGAAATAAAAGAAATTCTTGATGAATTAAGAAAAGAAAAATCTGAAAAAATTGCCCGTCGTTCATACGCACGTTTAGCACAAATGGAACAAAAATTCAGAGGCAAACTTGATAAATTTGATGAAAAGCAACAGTATGAAAAAATTGATTGGGATAAAGTCAAAATCAACGACAAATTAATCTTAAAAGAATTACATCAAACTGTAATAGTACTATCACTTCCTGATAAAAATAATAATATTTTTGTTCAAATGGGCAATTTCAAAACCAAAATACAGTGTGAAAAACTTGCTCCATATGACAAATCGTTCGAGAAAAAAGAATCAGTATATCGTCCAAGCAGTTTCAAAAGCTTTGAATTAAAAAAAGTAAGTCTTTCAAATACTCTTGATCTCAGAGGGTACAAAGTTGAAGAAGCCCTTGATAGTTTAGAATTTTACTTAGATAAAGCAAGCCTATCTAATGTATCACCGGTATACATTATTCACGGTCACGGCACAGGAGCTTTAAAATCAGCAGTTCGAGAATTTTTGTCTAGTTCGCCATACGTAAAAGAATTTAGACCAGGAGAAGATGGAGAAGGCGGCGATGGAGTAAGCGTTATAGACATAAATTAAATAATATAATTAATTATCATGAAATTTCTTGTTTAATTCCCAAAAATTGTTTTATTCGATTCTTTCGGATATTTTTGAGTTCTTGTCCTGTGGCTTCTGACAAATTTTTAAATACTAAAATAACATTTTTAACAAAATCTGGATAAGCATCAAGGCCAGAATATTTACATGCAGTATCAAACCCAACAGTGTAAGATCGAACTTCATCAGCAAATACATTCTTTAACGATTTTAAAATATATGTATTTTCTTTATCTTTGTTTGTGGTTAAAATTCCTTTAGAGTAAAGAAGCTTTATAATGTCATTATTTCCACAAGATTCACCTTTTCCCATTTTTTCAAGACATTCCATCTGAAGATTAACGTATTTTGATTGAATATCTGATTTTAACATTTTTTCTATGTCTTTATCAATCATTTTGCGTCCAAATGCAAATTTACCCTTAATTTTAGGTAAACTCAAATATCCCAAAGCACCACTTAACGCATGTTGTATTTCATGGACCAAAGCATTAACACGCATAAAAGAGAGTAATTCATAATTTTCACCACTTAACAATTTCAAATTGTCATCATTTACAAATATAATTGATTTTCTTTTATACTTTTCACCACTAGTGAAAGCTCCAGCCTGTTCAAAAGCTAGCTTTATATCTTCAGGTTTACGTCCTTGTTTTAACAAAAAATTTTGTACTTCTTCCTTGGATGTAATAATTTTTATTTTTTTGGAAGCCTTTTTCCCTATTGTGTCAGAAATTATTTTTTGAATCTCTACTTTATCAATATTTCCTTCTGACAATCTCATCCTTTCAACAATAGCATCACCTATTTTTTTGCTATTTTTGACCAAACCTCTATTGGACATAACTCCTGTAGCTTTAAATATAAGCCTTCCTATAGATATCATAATTTCCTTTTTTATTTTCCCTACATATATAATAAAGTATTTATTCTAAAGGAAATTGCCATTAATTTGAATAGTTGCGAAATTGAAAAAAAGTGATAAAATATCTCTTAGAAAAGAGAGGATAAAATATGATAAAGCTTGACGATATAAGAAAAAAATATGAACTTGTTGATTTATTTTGCAATCTTGCAGAAATACCTTCCCCATCTTTAAAAGAAGAAAAAGTAGCTAATTGGATTAAAGATTATTGTGACAAAAATGGTATAAGTTGTAAATTTGATAATTATAACAATGTATACATCCACGTACCAGCAACAGACAATACTAAACAGCCTTTATTACTATCATCACATATGGATGTAATTGGGGATGACAGTCCGGTAAAAACTTATCTTGACGGAGATTTTATACGAGCAGAAGGTAGAACTCTTGGGGCTGATGATAAAGCAGGTGTTGCAAATGCACTATTATTTGCAAAAGAACTGACATCTTCTAATCTAAAACATGGCGGATTAGAAATTATGTTTACAAGAGATGAAGAATCCGGAATGTCAGGGATTAGACATGTCGAATTTGATAAACTAAATTCAAAATATGTATTAGTATGTGATAGTGATTCTTTAGGCCAGCTAGAAGTGGCTGGAGCAAGCTATACTTTAGTAAGAATTAAAGTTCATTCATACAAAGGTGGACACTCAGGAATTGACATTGGAGATTCTACAAGAGAAAATGCTGCAAAACTAATAGCAGATATTATTGCAAACCTACCTCAAGGTGTATATTATTCAGAAAACGGAGAGGTAGTCACATCTTGTAACATTGGTGGTATCAAGGCTGGCAATATTGAGGTTACAAATATTATAAATACAGATGCAGAAGTAAGTTATTCTATAAGAAGTTCAAGCAGAAAATATGAACAAGAACTTCAAGATAGAATGAAGTTAGAAGTAGATGAATTTAACAAAGAATACGAAAACATTGCAAAAGCATCCATCACTTTTGAAGAACATTTACCACCTTTTGAAAAAACTGATGATGAGTACATTCCTATTCTATTTGAAACAGCTGCTAAAAAAGTAGGAGTAACTCCTGAAATTTCATCATTCCATGCTGGTGCAGAAACTCATATTTATGCCAATGAAACAAATGCAAAAGGTGAAAAATTCGCTCCATACTTAGTTGGGCTTGCAACCGTTTGTAACATGCACTCAAAAGAAGAATACCTTGACTACAAAACAATACTTAAAGGTCATGAATTACTTAAATCATTCTTTGATGCATTCAAT
>CASECH010000185.1 GCA_949286405.1 uncultured bacterium | reverse complement strand
CTTGTTATTTGTACCTGGACATTTGGCTGGTGCTTGTTTTATTGGTTTTGCTATCGGTGAATCTTTAGGTGCATCAGCTCTTCGTGTAGCTGGCGGTATTTTTACAAAGATTGCTGATATCGGATCTGACTTGATGAAAATTCAATTTGGTATCAAAGAAGATGATCCAAGAAACCCTGGTGTAATTGCTGACTGTACTGGTGATAATGCTGGTGATTCTATCGGACCTACAGCTGATGGCTTTGAAACTTATGGTGTAACAGGTGTTGCTCTTGTTTCATTTATCTTATTAGCTGTTGCTGGTGCAGAAAATCAAGTTCAATTATTGACTTGGATTTTTGTAATGAGATTCTTAATGATTGTTACTTCAGTTGTAGCATACTGGATTAACGGTGTTGTAGATAAATTTTATGCTGCAAAAACTCAAAAATTTGATTTTGAAAAACCTTTGACAAATCTTGTATGGTTAACATCAATTTTGTCAATTGTAATGACTTTTGGAGTAAGCCACTGGTTACTATCTGATATGGGTGGTAACTTATGGTTAGTATTATCAACAATTATTTCTTGTGGTACTTTAGGAGCTGCATTAATTCCTGAGTTTACAAAGATATTTACATCTCCAAAAGCTAAACATACAGAAGAAGTTGTAACTGCTTCTCGTGAAGGTGGTGCTTCATTAACTATCCTTTCAGGTATAGTCGCAGGTAACTTCTCTGCATTTTGGATTGGTATGGTAATTGTTCTTTTAATGGCTTTAGCATACGTTGCATCAACACATATCCCTGAAGCAACAATGATTTATCCATCTGTATTTGCATTTGGTCTTGTTGCATTCGGTTTCTTGGGTATGGGCCCTGTAACTATTGCTGTTGATTCATATGGTCCGGTTACTGATAATGCTCAATCTGTTTATGAATTATCTTTAATAGAAGAAATTCCTAACGTAAAAGAAGAAATTGAAAAAGAATTCGGATTCACTCCTGATTTTGATAATGCAAAACAATATTTAGAAGAAAATGATGGTGCAGGTAACACATTTAAAGCTACATCTAAGCCGGTTCTTATCGGTACAGCTGTAGTTGGTGCTACTACAATGATTTTCTCATTGATTTTGGTTATCAAATCAACATTAGGTATTGAACCTGAAATGATTTTGAATGTATTAAACCCATATACATTACTAGGATTCTTAACTGGTGGTGCTGTAATTTACTGGTTCTCAGGAGCTTCAATGCAGGCTGTTACAACCGGTGCATACAGAGCTACTGAGTATATTAAAGATAACATTAAATTGGATGATGAAGGCTGTAAGAGTGCAAATGTTGCAAATTCAAAAGAGGTTGTAAAAATCTGTACTTTATATGCTCAAAAAGGTATGGTAAATATCTTCATTGCATTATTTGCATTTGCTTTAGCTTTAGCTTGTCTATCAGCTCCATCTTGCAATAACAATGCTCCGGTAGCATTTTTTGTAAGTTATTTAGTTGCAATTGCTGTATTTGGTTTGTTCCAAGCAGTATTTATGGCTAACGCAGGTGGATGTTGGGATAATGCTAAGAAAATTGTAGAAGTTGATTTGAAAGAAAAAGGAACACCATTGCATGAAGCTACAGTTGTAGGTGATACAGTTGGTGACCCATTCAAAGATACTTCATCTGTTGCTATGAACCCAATAATTAAATTCACAACATTATTTGGTTTGTTAGCTATGGAAATAGCAATTTCTGAATCATTCAGACAATTAGCTCCAATTGCAGGTTGGATATTCTTGATTATTGCATTGGTATTCGTAATACGTTCATTCTATGCAATGAGAATACCTGTGAAAAAATAATAGGGAAATGAGTATTATCTCATATAAAAAAGAAAGTTCCTCTAAAAAAGAGGGACTTTCTTTGTGTTTTTTTTATATTCTTTTGTGAATTAATGTAAATTTCTTCTTAAATTATTAAAGATATACATTAACAGTTCCGTAAGTATATTTTGTTAGTAAAGAAAGGAGAAAATTATTTATGACTTCAATAGATCCACTCAGTGTAAGAAAAAGTGAAGTAAGCAAAAATCCAAAGTCGAAGGACCAACTTTTGCATGATGAATTATTCGAAAAAATAAAGCGTGAGTACGTCCCCTCTCTTTTTGATAAGAATGATAAACACATAAAAAAGACTAAAAATAGTAAAACTTCAACAGAATTTACTTCACAAAAATCTAGTTCTTCATTACAAGAACAGAGATTAAGCTTATTAAAGGATAAACAAATTTTAAATAACAAAAAGCTACAACATCTTGATTTGCCTAAAGAAGAAAGAGAAAAAATACTTATGGAGATGGCAAATAATGATGCTGAGATAAAAGAAATCGAACGAAGTTTGAAACAAAATAATGGTCTAAAATAATATAGCAGAAAATAGATACAAAAATCGTGAATTCAATAATTAAGAATTCACGATTTTTGTCTAAATTATTTTGTTTGTGTTAGAATTGGAATGAAAATATATATAGAGGGAAGGATATGAGTTTAACAGTATATTTAGGTATAGACGTAGGGTCAGTTACAACAAAACTTGCACTTGTTGATGAAAAAGGAAAATATGTAGACAGTTATATGCTAAGAACTGCCGGTAAGCCTGTAATGGCAGTGCAAAAAGGTCTAAAGGAGTTGTATGCTAAAAAGTTGACTGATTATACTGTTATGGGTGTTGGAACAACAGGTTCAGGTCGTAACCTTGCAGGAGCTTTAGTTGGTGCTGATATTATTAAAAATGAAATTACAGCCCATGCTGTGGCTGCTAGTATTAATGTCCCTGGAGTTCAGACTATCCTTGAAATTGGTGGGCAGGATAGTAAAAT
>CASECH010000184.1 GCA_949286405.1 uncultured bacterium | reverse complement strand
ATAATAGCAATTTTCTTAGCGGACTGTTGAATTGTAGCTAATTCCATAGCTAATTCATCAACTGTATCAGGTGAATCTGACGACACTGTATCCATATCATCAAAGGGAACAACAATTGATCCTTGTTTTTCTTTAGCATCATCTTCAGAACTCATTAATCTAATTTCATTCATGTCTGTCTTCACCATTTTTCCTACTTTCTAATTGCAATATAACCATTTTTAGTTTATGCTGATTATATCACAAAAATTTCATTTTGGGAATAGGGGATATGGAAAATATATTGGATAATCTTAATAAAGAGCAGCGTGAAGCTGTTGAAACAGTCAAGGGACCACTATTAGTTTTAGCAGGTGCAGGTAGTGGAAAAACTAAATTACTTACCTCAAGAATAGCTTACCTCATACAAAACGGAGTAAGACCAAGAGATATTTTGGCAGTTACATTTACAAACAAGGCTGCAAAAGAAATGAAAGAGCGTCTTGGAAAAATTCTTGGTGAAAATGTTGTAAAATACATGTGGGTTGGAACTTTTCACGGGATTTGCGGAAGAATGCTACGTGAAAATATCGAAAATTACGCATTTCAGTCAGGTAAAAAATTAGACAAGAATTTTTCAATATATGATGAAAATGATTCAAATGCTGTGATAAAACAGGCTATAAAAAAATTAAATTTGGATGATAAAATTTATCAACCAAAGCTTGTTAAATCAGTTATTTCCAATGCTAAAAACAAAATGCAGGATGCTTATACATTTGCGACTTTTGCGAGAGATTTCAAATCCCAAAAGATAGCAGCAATTTATGAAGAATATGAGAATTCTTTGAACAATAATAACGCAATTGATTTTGATGATATGCTGCTTTTGACTGTTAAAATGCTTGAACAAAGCAAAGAAGTAAGGGATTTTTATTACAATAGATTTAAACATCTTCTTGTAGACGAGTTCCAAGATACAAACATGGCTCAATACAAACTGGTGAATATGTTGTATACCGGTTTGTATGATGAAATTCCTGAAGAACGTTCATTGTGTGTAGTAGGTGATGTTGACCAATCGATTTATAGTTGGCGTGGAGCTGATTATACAATTATTTTGAACTTTCAAAAAGATTTTAAAAATACAAAACTAATTAAACTTGAGCAAAACTATCGTTCTACTGCAAATATTTTGAATGTAGCGAATGCTATTATTGAAAATAATACTGAACGTGTAGATAAGGTTTTGTATTCAAATAAAGGTGAAGGTGAGTTAATTGATTATTTTGAAGCTCAAGATGAATCTGATGAAGCAAACTTTATCGTAAGTAACATCAAAAATTCTGCAAACGGTGATTATAACAAATATGCAATTTTGTACCGTACAAATTCTCAATCTCGTGCACTGGAAGAAGCTTGTATGGCTGCAGGAATAACTTATAGAATTTATGGTGGTCTAAAATTCTATGACCGTAAAGAAATCAAAGATATAATTGCGTATTTAAAATTAATATATAATCCTGATGATTCCCAAAGTTTTAAACGTATAGTAAATGTTCCTAAAAGATCTATCGGTGATACAACGATAAAAAATCTTCAAGAATTTGCCGATAAAGAAGATATAAGTCTTTTCCAAGCTTGCCAAAGAATTGAAGAAGCAGAGGAAATACCTCCTAGAACTCGTTCAAAACTAAAGGATTTTACAGAACTAGTCTTAAAATTTAAAGATGCCGTAAAATCATATTCCCTACAAGAATTTGTCACTTTAGTAATAGAAAAAACAGGATATTTAGCTGAATTACAATCACAAAATACTCCTGAAGCAGAAGCAGATATCGAAAACTTGCAAGAGTTAGTTAACGTTGCCGGAGAATTTGTTGCAGAGGAAGAAGACAATACCCTTGGAGAATTTTTACAACAAGTAGCATTAGTATCAGATATTGATGGAATGGACGATATTTCAAATAATGTTACCTTAATGACTTTGCACTCAGCAAAAGGTCTGGAATTCCCGATAGTATTCCTTGCAGGCTGCGATGAAGGTGTATTTCCGCACCAAAGAACTTTTAATATTCCATCAGAAATGGAAGAAGAAAGACGTCTAATGTATGTTGGAGTTACTCGTGCAGAAGAAAAATTGTACCTAACATCAGCAAAACGTCGTCAAATGTGGGGTGAATATAAATACTACAACCCATCAAGGTTTATAGAAGAAATACCAAGAAACCTTTTGAATATGACATCTTTCGAAGGTTCAACAAGTGGTTCTTCTACTTTCCAAAGTGCAGTATCACGAGCAAAATCAGGTTACAGTTCAAATATAGGTTACTCTGCACCAAAAGCTCAATCAGATAGCTACGGATTTGTAAAACCATCATCAGGTTTTGGTAAAAACTTTGTTGCCCCAACGCGTGGTCTAGCTACCGGTAGTACACAAAGCGATAGACAAAGACAAAATTCAGCATATTCCCAACCGATGAGAAGTCCATCTCGTACTATTCTTGTTAAATCAAAAGAAAATAAACAGCGAGATGAAGAAAAAGTAAAAGAATTTTTTAAAGATAATGCCATTAAACGTATGCTTGAAGAAAAGCGTCAAAAAGAAAAAGCTATGAAACAAGCAGAAGAAGAACGTCAACGTCAAATGGAAACTACAAAACCTATTGAATATGTATTTAATGAAGGTGAAAGAGTGTTCCATGACAAACTAGGCATAGGACATATCAAAGAGGTTACTCAAATTGGTGATAGTATGATGTATACGATAGATTTTGGCAAACAAGGTGTCAAAGCTATGGATGCAGCTTACGCTAAACTTAAAAAATTCTAATAAATTACCAAGGATAGTCAGGAGAAATTTTCCATCCGTCACGAATTATCTTAGATGCACAAGTGTAACCATTAAATTCAAAAGAACCATTTGTACTTATGTTAGGTTTGGTTTTTGAACAAAATTCGTCGATATTGTCTGTAAATATATGTGGTGGAACAATTGTAGTTGTTCCAACTTTTGGAACATCTTCTCCATCAAGGTTAAAAACAAAAACATCTTTACCTGCAATATTAGGTTTTTTAGGTCCATTTAAATCTATTGCAATTCTTGCATACCCTGCACTATGTCGATAAATCCAATAACACATATTATTTGGTAAACATCTTGGATGACCGAAATAGCCTCCGGCGTGTGGGTATGAGAGACAATTTTCCTGTTTGTCGGCTGTTTTTACATATGTAGTGCTTGTTGGATTATACACAGTTACTCCCTTTAAATAAGGTTCAAAATATAATTCGGAAATTTCTGTGGTGAGTACAATTTTTTCTAAAATATATTGTGGTAGCTGTATTGGTTTACCATAATCATTTTCTGCTTGCTGTAATGCTTGAGTAAAAATGGAGTATGCTGCTTTTAGTTGATTTATAGTAACTTGTTTTTGGTATTTTGCTATTACTACTGGTAATGTCATAGCTGCAACAACACCAATTATTCCTATGGTTATTAGAGTTTCTGCTAATGTGAACCCTTGTTTCATACCTTAACTCCATGCTTAGATGTCTAATTATATACTTAGATAGTATCATTTTATAATTAGGTTGTCAATTCTTGAACAATATATAGTTATGAAATGAAAAACGAATATATTCTACAAAAAGATAATGTGAGAAATTTAATTAAGCTTTTGACAGCCTTTGAAGGCAAGACTTTAACGCGTTTAAAAGTTGATATTAATCACAAATATAACAAGACTGATTCTCTTGAAAATTTAACTAATAAACTGAGAAACGGCACAATTAAAGTTAGTGAGCTTTTAGAGGTTTTTGATATACTCGGGTATAATGTTGTAGTCAAAAAGAAATAGGTTTGTTAATTATATTTTATCTAAACATAATGCTTGGATTTCCCGCAGGTGGCGTAAATCTGTATTGTCTATACAGGCGTGCTGAGTATGGTAATTGTTTGTATCCGCTAAGCTCTTGAGGGAATTGTGGAAGTTTTATTTTAGAATATGTTTCTATAATTTTTGCATCATATTCAGAAATACCTGATGATTTTTCTACTTTGACATTTGTTACGCTACCATCTTGTAGAATTACACATGATATAATTGGTTCATTAGGAATATAATCATATATCGTTGGGATATGATCAAAAAAGATTTTACCGACATTATCCATGTATTTTTTATAACTTTGTTGTGCCTCTTCAGAAGGCTCAACAGGCATTATGGACATTCTAACGGATTGATATTTTTTTACTTGATGTTGAAAACCACTAGTCATAACTATATCAGAAATGTTGGAGCCTTTAGGGAATGGTTTAAAAGGAGCAGATTTTTGCACAGCTTGGATAACTGCTTGGTCAAAACCGGTTCCACTTGTTTTTTCAAGTTTTATGTCAGTTACACTTCCATCAGGGTGAATTTTGTATGTAACAGCTGTTGTAGCATTTTCCAGGCCTTGATATTTTAAATTACTTTTTATAATAGCTTGTACTTCTTGACCGTATGAGTCGACAAAACTATTTGGATCTGTATCATCTGAATATGCAAGATTTGAACATGACATCAAGATTAAACTTAAAAGCAGAAATATTTTTTTTACCATATCATAACTCCTGTTAGCAATTCTATCATTGTTTAAACATTTTGTAAAACATTGATTCATAATTGTTAAGGAATTTTATCTAATAAAAATTTATTTCAATTTCTTTTATTTGAAACGACGCATCATTTTCATAGCTTTGTTCATTGCGTGTTTTCCAAGTTTGCCGTTAAAACCTCCTAATCCGCCTAAATTGCCCATTTTACTAAGATCTGGCATGCCTGAACCCATTTTGCCAAACATGTTTTTCATATCATGCATGCCTTTCATCATCATACGCATTTGCTCAAACTGTTGCATAAACTGATTTATTTCATGCATTTCCATCCCACAACCTTTTGCAATACGTTTTTTGCGGCTGGTATTAATTAATGCAGGGTTTTCACGTTCTTGAGGAGTCATACTTTGGATAAAAACTTCTATTCTTTTAAATTGTTTTTCACCTTCATGAGAAATTTTATCTCTATCATCTTTCCTAATATTTAGTCCCGGAATCATACCAAGAAGATTTCCCATTGAACCAAAAGCTTGCATTTGTTTCTGCATTTTTAGAAAGTCGTTAAAAGAGAATTCAGATTTTGCCATTTTTTCTTCTAATTCTCTTGCCTGTTTTTCATCAAATACCTCTTGAGCTCTTTCAACAAGTGATACAATATCACCCATTCCAAGAATTCTTGTTGCCATTCTTTCAGGGTAAAAGTCTTCAAGGGCATTCAATTTTTCACCTGTACCGGTTAGTTTAATAGGTTTTCCTGTACAGTATGCAACGCTGAGAGCTGAGCCTCCTCTGCTGTCTCCATCAAGTTTAGTCAATACCAAACCAGTCAAGTTAAGTTGAGCATCGAAGTTTTCTGCGACATTTACTGCTTCTTGCCCTGTCATGGCATCTATCACAAGAAGTTTTTCATTCGGATGAAATATTCTATCAATCAGTAAAAGCTCTGCCATCATATCAGTATCGATTTGTAATCGACCTGCTGTATCTAAAATTATTGTATTAAAATTGTGCTCTTTTGCATATTCAATTGCACTTTTTACAATATTTTGAACATCTTGACTTTCAGGGATTGTAAATACTTCTGTATCAATTTCTTTTCCAAGAGTTTGAAGTTGTGAAATTGCTGCAGGTCGATACACGTCACAAGCAACAAGCAATGGATTTCGACCTTCTTTTTTCAGTTTTACTGCCAATTTAGCTGAAGATGTTGTCTTACCTGAACCTTGAAGCCCAAGCATCATAATCATGTTAGGAGAACCTGATAAATCAAGAGGCTTTAATTCCTTCCCTAAAAGGTTTACAAGTTCGTCATGCACAATTTTGATTAATTGTTGTGAAGGATCTATGCCTTCTAATACTTTTTCACCTTCTGCTTTATCTTTTATTGCAGAAATAAAAGCTTTTACAACACGAAGGTTTACGTCAGCTTCAAGAAGTGCTCTGCGAATTTCTCTCAAAGCTTCCTGCATGTTATCTTGAGTTAGCTCTTTTCCTTGTGTTTTGCTTATAATATTTTGTAATTTTTCACTAAGACTGTCAAACATGTTCAATATCCTGTAATTTGTTTAATAAATTATGCCTATTTTAGCATGAAAAAAAAGAAGTTATAAACTTCTTTTTTTATTTATATTTTTAATCATAAAAATCATCTTCACATTCTTCAGGTGGTTTAGTTTGCTTTTTTGGAAGATATGGTTCTTCTTCAAGACTTTCTACTTTTGAAGGATCTATCGGGTGTTTAATTTTTTTAGGTCCAAAAAGAAGTTCCCAATATGTTGTATCATCTCCTAAAGCAGCATATGATTCTTTAGCTCTACTTCTTTCTTCCATTTTATTAAATACGTCATCTTCAGCACCGTAATCTTCTCCAACACCGAAAGATACTTGATTTTTAGCACTATTTACATTTTTGTTGTTAAAATAATTGTTGTATAAATTGTGTGAAGAAATTCTTTGTATATACATTTTTAAACCTCTTTTAAGATTATCTGCATGAATTATAAATCTAAACAAAAAAAATTATGCTACTGTTGTAATATAAATTTTACATTATTTTACATTGTAATTTAGTTCATCACAAAAATTAATTGTAAAACTGAAAAACAATCCTAAAAATGAATGATTTCATTTTATAAAAGCTTTGCTAATATAAAACCATACTCCTTAGAGACTAAGATACACATATCCCTAATCAACAGCTATGCACCTCAAAGTACATAGCTTTTTTTT
>CASECH010000183.1 GCA_949286405.1 uncultured bacterium | reverse complement strand
AGATGGAAACGATTACATAATTACAATTCCTATGGACTAGACACTAATAATCGCAAAAAGAAAATACGGTTTTTTAACAAAATAAAAAGCCGTATTTTTTATGCTAAAATCAAACTATGAAAAGAATATTAATAGTAGATGATTCCTCAAATTGGCTTGCATACCATACACAAATAATTAGAGAAATTTTTAAAGCTAAAGATATAGAAATTGATACAGCTAAATCAGCTCAACAAGGTTTGGAAAGAATTACTGCATCTATTGATGAGCCATATGATGTGATACTTACAGATATGCAAATGGAACCTGATTTTATACCACTATATGCAGGTGAATGGTTGGTTAAACAAATTAAATTTTTTAATGAATACAAAAACTCACAAATTATAATAATCTCTGCGACAAGTAACATTAAACAAATTGCAGAAAATTATAATGTGGATTATATCCCAAAATACAAGTGCAGAGATATTAATGCTTATATCAATACAATAAAGTAAAAAAACTAATTGTAACAAATACTTAATATTAGAAACAGATTATTAAAGTTTTGCTTCAGAACTACCGAATATATAAATGTGGTTAGTCAATACGGAGTGTATAATCTGATGAACAAATATGAATATATGATGTGGCCTGGTGCTTATAGTTTTAAAAATGAAATAAGTCTGTTTCTTGAATATATAAAAGAACAAATTGACGAAATTATGAAAAAGATTGAAGCATCGGAAGATGAAAAAGTGTAGGGCGTTGTATAACGCAACGCCCGTTGTGGATTTAAAAATCAACATAGCCTGTTGATTAAAGATATGTGTCTACATTATTTTCCTTCTACTACGTTTATTAATTTATTACTACTACTACACACACAAAAGGTCAGCAAAAGCTGACCATTTTTATTATCTCAAAATAAAACCCAACTTATTTACTAAAACTAAGTTTTTCACCATCAAAATCTAATATAATTTTATCATCTTTAACAAATTCTTGTTCAAGAATTTTGGTAGATAAAGGAATTTCCACAAGATTTCTAATTACTCTGCGTAAAGGTCTTGCACCATATAATGGTTCATATCCTTCATCAGCAAGATGTTTTCTTGCTTTATCAGTAATAATTAATTCTATACCTTGATCTGCAAGACGTTTTTTCAAAGACGAAGCCTGAATATCAACAATTTGAGTTAATTCTTCCAAAGTTAACGGCTCAAAGCATATTATCTCATCAATTCTATTTATAAACTCAGGCTTAAATTTTTCTCTTAGAGCTCGATTAAGAAGCTCTTTTCTTTCATCTTCTGAAATTTCTTTATTTAAAATAACATCACTTCCAAGGTTACTTGTCATAATTAAGACCGTGTTTTTAAAATCAATAAGTCTGCCTTGTCCGTCAGTCAACCTTCCATCATCAAACATTTGAAGCATAATATTAAATACATCAGGATGTGCCTTTTCCACTTCATCAAAAAGTACAACAGAATATGGCTTACGTCTTACAGCTTCTGTAAGTTGACCACCTTCTTCATAACCCACAAATCCTGCTGTAGAACCAACTAAACGGGATATATTATGTTTATCCATAAATTCACTCATATCGATTCTTATTAAAGCATCTTCATCATTAAATAGAATTTCAGCAAGTGTTTTACCCAATTCAGTTTTACCCACACCTGTAGGTCCTAAAAATAAGAATGTCCCAATTGGTCGTTTAGGATCTTTTAGACCTGAACGAGACAATCTTATAGCGTTGGAAATTTTTTTCACAGCCTCATCCTGTCCAACAACCCTTTTGTGCATAACATCTTCCATTCCGATAAGCTTTTGTGACTCATCTTCATTTAAACGATTTACAGGAATACCTGTCCATTTTGCAACAATTTCTGCAATATCATTACCATCAATTTCTTCTTTTAAGAGACGGTGTTTTGGAGAAATTTTTTGGAGTTCTTCCAATTTCTTTTCAAGGGTAACCAATTGAGAATATTTTTTCTCTAATTCTGATGACTTTTCAGTATTTTTCTTTATCAATTCAATTTGAGCTCGCAGTTTTCCAATACTGTCTTTAATTTTAGCAATACTTTCAATAAGTTTTTTTTCTTGAAGCCATTGTGTTTTTAGCTTTTCTACCTTTAGATCAAGAGTTGATATTTTCTTTTCAAGCTTAGCTATTTTAGCACTACAATCACCATTACCATCCTCTTCTAAGGCTTTTTTATCCATTTCAAGTTGAACTTTTTCTCTTATAAAAGAGTCAATTTCATCAGGCATAGTATCAATTTCAATTCTTAAAGCTGAAGCGGCTTCATCAATCAAATCTATTGCTTTATCAGGAAGACATCTGTCTGAGATATAGCGATGAGATAGCTTTACAGCTTCTGTTATTGCACTATCCATAATTTTTATACTGTGATAGCCTTCATATTTATTTTTTAGCCCTCTTAAGATACTTATCGTAGTTTCAATAGAAGGTTCATCCGCAACAACAGGCTGAAAACGTCTTTCAAGTGCCTTGTCTTTTTCTATGTACTGGCGATATTCATCAATAGTAGTAGCACCAATTACTCTTACTGTACCTCTTGCAAGCATTGGTTTTAATAAGTTTCCCGCATCACCTGCTCCATCAGACGAACCCATTCCGATAATTGTATGAATTTCATCTATGAAAAGAATTAAATCATCTGTTTTGGCCTCAATTGCTTTTAATACAGCTTTTAAACGTTCTTCAAATTCACCTCTGTATGAAGCACCTGCAAGCAGTGAACCTAAATCAAGTGAAAGAATTTTATCATTTTTCAAACTCTCAGGTACATCTCCTGATACAATTCTTTGTGCGAGAGCCTCAATAATAGCTGTTTTACCAACACCTGGTTCTCCTATAATTACAGGGTTATTTTTTGATCGTCTATTGAGAATTTGAATAACTCTTCTTATTTCTTCATCTCTGCCTATTACAGGATCCAGTCTGTTTTGAGAAGCTATTTCTGTAAGGTCAGTTGTATATTTTTTTAAAGCTTCATTTTCAAAATTATCCTTTTTATCAGAGCTTTCCTTATCTGATTCATTTGATGTCCCATCAGGATTTACTTCAACTGTCGTAATATTTTTTACAACATCTGACATCTTTTCATAAAGTTCAAGCTTATTAATACCGCTTTGCTCCCATAAAAAGTTCAATACTTTATTATCAATTCTAAAAAGAGCCAAAAATAGGTGTTCAATACTTATTTGAGAATCATTAAACTTTTCAGCTTCACTTTGTGCAACTTTCATCATCTTAATTGTTTCAGAAGATAATCTTACTTCAGAAAACTTTCCACGAGCCATATATGCACGTTTGGATACATAACTGTTTAATCTTTCAACAATTTCAGGGTTTTCAAGACCTACCTTTTCCAACAAAATCTTAGGTAAATCATTTTGATCCAACATCAAAGCAAGCATAATCTGCTCAGGATTTAATTCAGGATAATTCCTTGCAACCACAATTGATTTTGCACTTTTGACTATTGCTTGTACATGTTCTGTTAAAAGCATAATGACTCCTATCTTTTACACTGATTGTAAAAAAATAGGACTACTTTGTAATCATACATTCACATGACTTAAAAACTTTTCTATTTCTCGAGGATGAATATTATTCATCCCACCTATCAAATTATTGTAACTATAACCCCATTTGTACTTTAGCAGTAAAGGTTCAAAGTAGTTTTTAACAATTTTTAAATAAGGACTATTATCAATTTTAAGATAATGCATCAAAAGTTCAATAGGCAAATTCCCAGCTCCTCTACCTATTCCAAAAGTTGTTGCATCTATACTGTATGCTCCTAATTCAATAGCTTTTATACTATTAGCAAAAGCCAGCTGTAAATTATTATGTCCATGAAAACTTATATTTTTATATCCGCAATTTTTTAAATTATTATATATTTTTTCAACATCAGAAGGTAAAAATGAACCAAAACTGTCTGCATAATAAATCGATGTTAAAATATCTTTGTTTTGCCAATTTTTCAATAACGCGTAATGCTCATAAGATAATTTATCAGCCGTCATCAAATGTAAAAAAACTTCATACCCTATTTTGTGGTATTCCTCACAGGCTTTCATTCCTATCTCAATTTCATCTGGATAACAAGCCACTCTTATGCAATCCAGTTTTTCATTTACAGGTCGAAGTGCAGAAGCATTTATCATCAAAACTAATTTTATACTTGATTTTTTTATGCACTCAGGCATTGTATAACCGACCTCAAAATAGTCAATAGAAGATTTTTCAGCCGCATCAAGTGATGCTAAGATACACTCATCACTAAATTCCCAATTATTTACGTGTCCACCGTCTCTTATTGTGCAATCTAATATCTTTGTCATAGCCGTATTTTAGCACAAAAAAAAACAAAGGGTAGAAAAATCTACCCTTTGTTTTTAAATTATAATCTTTTACCAATAAAATTAATTTGTCATATTATTGTATATAATTTCAGAAGCTTTTACGATAAATTCTTTACCCAAAGGTGAATTATGCGGACGATTTGCGAGGATTACAACAATATATTTTTTATTGTTCGGAGCAAATACAATTCCTGCATCCCCGAGCATTTTACCGATATCACCTGTTTTATGCATAAACACAGTTCCTGCAGGCAATCCTGCTTGAATTAAACGATTGTTATGCACATGTCCCATATAGTCAAAAATTCTTTCACGGGAACTGACACTCAAGAAATCAGGGTTGTCTAAATTATACAAAATTGTTGCCATATCTCTTGCCGTAGTATGGTTTGTACCATCATAATCAGGAAGCCAAGTTTGCACTCCTGTATGTTTCAAACCCCAATTTCTTATAGCTCTGTTTATATCTGTCATAGAACCGAGTTTTGCCATAAGCATATTTGTTGCAGAGTTATCTGATTCAGTAATCATCATTCTTGCGAGTGTGTCTATTGTATAAGTTGAATTAGCAGCCTTAAACTGCAGACTTCCTGAACCTTCTGTACGATAATACTCTGTCAATGGCATTTCATCATATACAGTTAACTCACCTTGCTCTATTGAACGGAATAATTCTGCTAAGACAGGTAATTTTATAATACTTGCTGTCGCAAAAATTTCATCAGCATTAACATCCGCATAATCTCCATTTTGATAATCCCATACATAAATTCCTGGATGAATTGAAGGGTACATAGCAGCAAGATTTTGTAACTGATTTTCAAGACCGGTTAATCTTTGCCCCTCAGTCAATGAAGTCATTTGAGGTTTTTTAGATTCTACACCTTGCAATAAATTTTGTCCCAAAAACCAATGATTTGAAAGATAATTTGCAGTCGGCGATAGTAAATCTTGATAATCTACCTTAACATTTTTATAAGGTGTACCAGTAAACATTGGTTT
>CASECH010000182.1 GCA_949286405.1 uncultured bacterium | reverse complement strand
TTGTGCCTTAGAAACAATATTCGTTAAAGTTGAATATGCCTTACTAAGAGCAGTTGCGTTCGCCCTATTTTGGTACCCAGTAATCATCGATGGCATAGTTAACATCGACACAACACCAATGATAGCAATTGATATTAAAATTTCCGTCAAAGTAAAAGCTGTCTTCTTCATAATTGTAAAAACTCCTTTTACTAGATATTATTATACAACAGGTTACCTGTCAAGCTAAGATAACGATAAAAAACTTATAAACCAACTCTATTTTTATAAATCAAAAAAACAAACTAAATATTAATATTACTTGGCATTTGATATAATAAAAAATTACGATTATAAAATATCGTAATCTTTAACATATTCTACATTTTTAGAAACATTTAAATTATATTCATTCAAACATTATATTTTTAGCAATATATTTAA
This sequence comes from uncultured bacterium, assembly GCA_949286405.1. Classification (GTDB taxonomy): domain Bacteria; phylum Cyanobacteriota; class Vampirovibrionia; order Gastranaerophilales; family Gastranaerophilaceae; genus CALURL01. Next base: position 5,983 of record CASECH010000182.1, on the reverse strand, counting down.
CAGAGATAAATATTTACTACAAAATATGTAAAAATAAAAAAACTAGCAAAAAATAAAATTATCATTTTTAATATACCATAACATTTTTACACACAACAAAAAGGAGATTTTGTATGCAAATAACTAATACACCAGATCCTTATTCTAGTTTGAATTTTAAAGGTAAAATTATTGATTCACATGTTCACTGTGGGAAATGGACAAATGATTTATTTTCAACTAATGATGTACTTGAATTTTTTAATAAAAAATTTAACAACGGAAAAGATTCTATTGACAGAGTAATAATATCTAACCTTGATTGCATTATAAATGGTAAAAACAAAGCTCCTTATAAAGATGAGCTAAGTGGGAACTTAAAATTATTAAAAAAATGTATAAATAATAAAAAACTGATTCCTTTTGTAGTATGTCAACCCGGACATGGTTCTGCTGAAAATATAGAATTATTACTGAACAAATATCCTGATTTGATAAAAGGACTAAAGTTTCATCCTGCTTGTCTTGATTTAGCTGCAAATGATGTTAAATATATTCCATATATGAAACTTGCTGAAAAATATAATAAGCCTTGTTTGTTTCATAGCGAGGTTATAACTGATTCGAGCAATAACTTTATAAGAACTGGTGTATCTGACCCTGAATATATTTATGAAACAGCAAGACAGTTTCCAAATGTACCTGTTATTCTTGGTCATATGGGCTTAGGAGGCGATAAAGCTCATGATGCAGGTATTGAAACCCTTATTAATTCAATAGATAGAGGAGATGCAAAATTATATGCCGATTTGGCTTGGGTAGATTGGGATAATCCATCAAAACCCCATATAGTAGAAGTTGTTGATAAACTTTTACATAGTTCAAAAGGCGATAAAACAGAAAGGTTACTATTTGGAACTGACGCTCCTCTAGGAGTATTTGGAGAAAAAGCACTAAAACAAAAAGATGCATACGAAAATAACATTAAAAACATAAAACAAGCTATTAAAAATAATTTCGGAGATGATGCGAATAAAATTATAAGTCGAATTTTTTACAGAAACAGTAAAAAATTACTTAATCAGAATTTTGAAAAAATGGCTTAATTCAATATCTCAGGAAGAAACATTGGACTTTGTGAGATAACTCTATTTCTTATAAAACATTCGAATTAGTACAGAGAATTTTAACTCAAAGACCTAGTAAGAGTCCTGATTACCTTAATTGCTACAAAAAATTTCTTGACAACACATACTTAATCTAATCTATAAATTAAATAAAACTAATATTTACCCAATAATTATAAATTACAAAGATATTTAAACGGCTGATTAAATCTTGTCAATACTTGTTACGTTTTTTTGATAACTTTATAAACTACTTTCTTTTTTATAAAAAAGCTCGGTTTTTACACCGAGCCTTTTTGGGTATTCTCTTCTTTATTAATCTTTTAAATTCTTTTAACCACGAGTGGGACAATAGTGGAAAATTTAATAATTATACAACAAACTAAAAAAGAAGCGATAAGTAAAAAACCTTATCGCTATTATCTTTTAAAACCTACGCCTGGAGGGATTCGAACCCCCGACCTTTTGGTTCGTAGCCAAACACTCTATCCAGCTGAGCTACAGGCGCTTATGTAATTTCTCCAAAAATATAGTAGCAAAAAAAGATTTTTTTTCAAGCATTTTTCAAAAAAACATAAAAAACAGAAATATTATTAATATTTATATTAGCCGGTATGTTACTCTCTTAATTGAACGAAATTTATTAAGGAGGAACAATGGAAAAACTTACTGAAAGAGAAATCACCATCCTGGAATTGCTTACTCAAGGACTGGATAATAAAGAAATCGCAAAAATAATCCACATAAGCAGACATACAGTTAAAGCACATATGAGTGCTATTATAAAAAAATTAGATGCAAAAAATAGAACTAATGCAGTATATATTGCAGCAATCAGACACCTAATCAACAGCAACGAAATAAATACATATAAAACTATATAAAAATTATTTAATTTTAAATTTTCATTTGTTACAATTTGAAAGTAAATAAAAAACATTATATAATAGTAGCGAGTGAGAGTTAAAAGATGAAAAAATTTTTTATATTTATTTTAATATTTTTAATTGCAATGATATCATTTGCCCCTAGAACATTGGCAAACGAATTATTCAAAATTACTTCTGCCAACTTTGATACATCAAATTCAATGATAATACTCACAGCTCAAGATACTCCAGGGAATGGAATAGCTAAAGAGCTAAAATTAGTAAAAATGGACAATCCAACAAGAGCATATTTTGATGTTGATAACACAATAATTACTATGCCAAAGCAAGATTGGACATTCACATCAGGTCCGATAAAACAAGTAAAAATCAGTCAATTTTCTACTAATCCTAACATAGTTAGAGTAGTGATGTACTTTGAAGAAGATTTTAATATCGATAATATTAAATTGTTTAAAGTAAAAAATAACATAATAATTAAGTTTACAAAAAATAACACATGCAATGAAAATTATCTGCAAAACACATATAGAGATGAACATTCATCCTCTAGCGATTTTTACGAATATACAACCGTAATGATACCTGCAGAAACATCTCAAAGCGATGTGGTAGGTCAAATTCAAGAAGCATTCAATTCAACAACAGAAGCAATACAAAATAATATTATAAAGAAAGAACTTAAACTCAATACCAAATATTATCTTAACAGTGCGACAGTAAAAGAAAATTTAATTTTATTAAACGGATTTGGGGCAGTCAGTATAGAAAGACCCTACATACTTTCAAATCCAACAAGAATTGTATATGACTTACCAAACACACTAACCGACACAAAAATCAGGAATAAAGAATTCAAAATAAATGAGACTGATTCTGTAAAAATCGGCCAATTTGCAGTAAATAAAGCACGGATTGTAATAACATCTGAAAATGCAGGAAACTATATCCCAGTATACTCAAATGATAATCAATCAATAATATTTGCAAATATGCAAAAGGTAAACTATCAAACACTCATAACAACCGGAAGCAACATAACCGGATACAGTAAAGAAAAAAACGATGAACAAACTTCATCAATGGTTCTATTTTTTGACTCACCTATTGTACATGCCGTAGACAGAGACAACTCAAAATTTGATGTATATATATATAACATGTCTAAATACAGTGAAGATCGTTTCAAATCAACATTTGCAGGTACTCCTTTTGCTAAAGCACAACTTACACTGCTTCCCAAAGTAGGCTTGAAAATATCCATTCCGCTTGAACAAGATTCTATTGTAAATACATATCTTGGTGGTGATGGAAGAACTTTAAAAGTTAAAATAAAAGAACCTAAGAAAAAATCTGTAGTTGCAGTAATTCCACCTGTTGCATCAATTGTATCCCCTAAGCCAACGGGTTCAGGCAAGAAAAAAATAGTTATAGATGCCGGTCACGGAGGAAGTGATTCAGGAGCAATAGGCGGAGGTATATATGAAAAAGATATTACTCTTGACGTCTCAGAAAGAGTAAGGGATATTCTTGCAAAACAAGGATTTATTGTCCAAATGACAAGGGCAAACGATAGTTATGTATCACTGCAAGATAGAGTTGCAATTAGCGAAAAATTTAATCCCGATATATTTGTAAGCATCCACGTAAACTCAAGTGTAAGACCTGAAATTAAAGGGGTTGAGACACACTACTACCATCAAGAAAGTATGGCACTAGCACAGACAGTTCACTCTTCTTTTGCAAGTGCTGTAAATTCTCCTAACAGAGGACTGTTTAAATCAAAATTCTACGTAATTAATCACACAACAGCACCTTCTATTCTTGTAGAAATAGGCTTTATTTCAAACAACGCAGAACGTGCAGAATTAGTCAGTGAGAAAAGAAAACAAGCAACAGCTAAAGCTATTGCAGATGGTGTCCAAGAATATTTTAAACAATACAGGTAAAAACAGAAGAAAATGATTAAAACAAACACAAAAAACATAAATAACTTACCCATAGCATTCTTTGATTCAGGAGTAGGAGGTCTGACTGTTTTTGAAAAACTAAAGAAGATATTGCCAAATGAAACATATCTTTATTATGGTGATACTAAAAATATGCCATATGGGGAAAAAACAGAAACACAACTAATAGAATTTGCTGATAAAATCTTTCATTTTTTTGAACAAAAACAAGTAAAAGCAGTGGTTATGGCTTGTAATACAACATCTGCAATAACTTATGATAAATTAAAAAATAACTATAATTTTAGAATTTATCCTATTATTCAGTCCGTAAGTAAAGTAATCGCACAACAAGATATAAAAAGGATAGGAGTATTCGCGACCCCTGCAACAATAAACTCTCACGCATATTCTAAAGAGATAAAAAAATACAATAATGATACAGAAATATTCGAAATTGCTTGTCCTGAATGGGTTAAAATAGTCGAGAATAATAAGCTTAATCAACCTGAAAGTTTTGAAAAAATAAAAGAAAAAATAAAAGAAATGGAAATACATACTCCAGAAAAAATCATCTTAGGTTGCACACATTATCCATTTTTGCTTGGTACATTAAAACAGTTCTTACCTGAGAATAAATTTATAGATCCTGCAATAGAATTTTCTAAATTTATAAAAGACGATTTACAAACAAACAACTTATTATCTGACAACAAGACAGAAGGAACAGAAAAATTCTATGTAAGTTCTTCACCTGAAAACTTTAAAACATCAGGTAGCCTTTTCTATAAAATTGATGGGATGCCGGTACTAGTATCACTATAATTTTTTTATTAACTCAAAACATTGAGAATAATTTTTTACAATACAAATACTCTTATTTCTATTGAGTTTAAGCCTTTCCACTGTAATATCCAGTGCAGTTTCATTTTCTTTTATTACAAAAAGTTTAATATTATTTTTAACAGCTTCAAATACCGGAGTACTACCTAAACAATCATACGGCATAACAAGATAATCAAGATTTTTTATATTTATACCGTTTAATTTAGACAATTTAGGAGCTTTAGATAACCCTAAAAGAACACACGGTAAAAAAGTTGGAGTAATATATTCTGAAGCAGCTTTTGCATCAACTAAATCAGGAGAAATCTGATAATCCGCGAACGCTGGAGAATGTGCACAAGGGACACAAAGTTCTTTTGAAATATAATGAGATAATATCGCCTCTACCCCACCTACAGGATCTGTACCTACACCATTTGCATAATCAATATTCAATTCTTCAGGATCTTCAAACATACAAACTAATGCAATTGCATCAGCCCCTTTTGATATTAGTTTTTTGGAAGCCTCTAATAAAGTATTAATATCTGCGATACTTCCATTAGATACACCATTATCAGACAATTCAAAATCTACTCCCACAGAATTTTCTGTTATTTCATATCCCATAATATTAATACCATACACACAACTTACAGCTCGCATTGTATTTATATGAATATTCAAAACATCATCAGGAATAGATTTATCAAAAACAACACCTATTTTATTCTCTTGTGAAGGGATCAAATTCAAATTTCCTTTAAAAAATTCATCCAAAGAGTAGCCTTCTACATAAAACATATTGTCTGTAATTCCTGAAAAACAACCTGCATTAACAACATTTGGGTTAACTATTAACTTAGACTCCGACGAAAATTTTCTTGCCCAAGAACTTGCATCTCCGGCATAGCCCCCTATTTTTGCCCCAATTCCAGTTGGAACAATAAAAGCTCCAAGTTTTTCTTTGTTATTTAACATAACTATATAGTACAACAAAAAAGACAGATTATTCTTAATCTGCCTTTTATCTTTTTCATAAACCAATCTTCTCTTATATTTTCTAAATCTATTGTTGTAATCCGCCATATGAAAAATCATTTTTGACATTTGTTTGTAGCAACTTAGTCCAAGTATTTTCAAAAGTGGTTATTTCATTCAATTGTGTTTCTAAATTATTCTTACTTACTTCTAATTCTTTCTCCCAAGAGTT
>CASECH010000181.1 GCA_949286405.1 uncultured bacterium | reverse complement strand
TTGTGGGAAATGGCGAATTCTTTAGCATCTGCAATTGATGCGAAAGATCCATATACAAAAGGTCATTCTACTTCAGTTTCAAGATATTCAGAAGCTCTAGCTAGAGCGATAAATTTACCGGAAGATGAAGTTCAAAGAATTACACTTGGAGCACTTTTACATGATGTTGGTAAAATTGGTATACCAGAAAATGTATTGAAAAAACCTGGTAAGCTTGATGATGATGAATGGCAAATAATGAAACAACACCCTGTAATAGGAGCGGAAAAGGTACTAGCACCAAATGAAGCATTGCGTGATTTGATTCCTATGGTTAAATACCACCATGAACATGTAGATGGAAGCGGCTATCCTGAGAAACTAAAAGGAGAAGAAATTCCACTTGCAGCACGTATTGTGGCTGTTGCTGATACATTCCATGCATTGATATCAGATAGACCTTATCGTAAAGGAATGAGTGTAGAAAAGGCTTGTGAAATACTAAAAGAAGGAGCAGGCAAGTACTGGGATTCAGATTTGATAAGACATTTTATTGCAATTGCTCCGTCTTTATCTACAATAATTTAAGTTTTTTATTATCCATCTGGCTAATATCCTATTGCATAATTTCAATAAATAGTATATAATCAAGTGATTAGAGAAATTTTGCAAAAGATTTCTGAAAGGTTTAAAAGCATCTTGATGTAATTAAAACCGTAAAGTACAAATTAAACTAGGAGAAAGCCAATGTACCAAGATGAAAAACTTGTATGTGAAGATTGTGGAGCAGAGTTTATCTTTACTGCGGGTGAACAAGAATTCTATGCAGAAAAAGGACTAGTAAACAAACCAAAAAGATGTCCTGAATGCAGAAAAAAACGTAGACAAAACAATAGAAAACGTCGCAAAATGTATGATGCGGTTTGTTCAAAATGCGGAGCACAGACACAAGTCCCGTTTAAGCCAATCCCGGGAAAGGAAGTCTATTGCAAAGATTGTTTTAGTAAAGAAATAGCAGAATAAATTGACATAAAAAAACGGTTCTTTATAAAAAAGAACCGTTTTTTTTTTTTTAGACACTTATGCAACTGTTTAGATATTCAATCGTGCTGATTTTTTCTTCATATAAATATTTGATAAAATTCAAATACGCGATATCATGTGAAGTGATTACCAGATTTATTTCAAATCCGTCAGTACAAAATGGTTCGTAATCATATACAACATAGCTGTTATATTTACTTTTCCATTCTTTTCTTTCTATTCGGCTGTTGTTTTCTTCAACGATGTCTTCTAACCAAGAAAGAATTTCTTTATTTACGTTTTTCATTTCCAGACGATTGTATCCGTTGCAATCGTGATAATCGTTTCCCATTAACATGTTAAATTACTCCACAAAATGTTATATTGAAATTGTAAATGTATTTTTATATAAAATAATCCCCTTTCGGGATAAGACTATATTAGAGAATGTGTTAATTTATGTTTTTATAAGTATACTAATTTAAAGATTATAAATTTTTGCATTGTGACTAAAATTATGATACAATGCTGTCTGGAAATGGAGAGTTTATGAATTTATTACATATTTTTACCGATATACCAATTTTGATAGTACTTTTTACTTTTTTGTTTTCAATAATTTATTGTGCTAAGAATTACTTATTCGTAAGCAAAAACTTAAAGATATTTTATGCATTTATTTCAAGGTTTAAGAAAACAGATTTAAATTTTAGGTTTAAGGAAATAGACGAGTGGATGTCGATGAATCCTTATGTATCTGCTTGCTGGTTAGAATTTAAGAATACATTGGTTTTTTCAGAGTCGGTAGCTTTAAAGGGTAAAAATAATGATTTAACTTATAAAGAGGTCTCAGCTACTGTGCAGAATGTTCAGACTACAGTAGATCCAATGTATTTTTTCAATGAAGAAACATTAATTTCTTCAAAGTTTAATAATAAATTTTTACAATCAGTTCCCACAATTCTTACAGGTTTTGGACCTTTATTCACATTTTTAAATATAGCGATAGCTTTTGGAAAGATTGATTTTTCTACACAAGAAAGAACCATATCATCAGTTGCAGGATTGATGAGTAGTATGCAGACTGCTGCTTTGGTATCAGTATTCGCGGTAGGATCTTCACTTCTTTTTATGATTTTTGAAAGAATTACATTTCAAAATTTATGTAGAAAACCTCTATCAGCCTGTGAAGATGTGATGGGTAAATTATTTGATAATATATCTTCTGAAAAATTCTTATTGGAACTGTTAAAAGAAACAAAAATACAAAATAACTCTATTTCAAATTTGATTACTGCGATGCCAAATCAATTTAAAGTTGCACTTAATTCAGGTATTGCAAGTAACCTTGTACCATATCTTGAAAATTTGATTTTCGGCATCAATCAAATGAATAAAAATATGAAAGAAGTCGCTAAAAAGGGTGGTAGCTCTGACGAAGTAGATGAGTTGTTTTAGAGGATTGAATTTATGGGGCTGATGGTAAAACGAAAAATTCAAGAAGAGGATAATGGTAATATATTTTGGGTTACCATGGCCGACCTTTTGTTAGGTTTGGCGATAATATTCATGACTTTGTTTGTACTTGCCATGACAGGGTTTACTCAACAAAAGTTGGAGCAAAAGCAAACTCAAATAGAAGCATCAAAAGAGTTAATAAAAGAACTTAAAGAAGCAAAAATAGATGCTCAGGTGGATGGAGTTACCGGCGATATAAAAATTTCTGATTTGGAATTATTTGAACTTAACAGTTATACATTGTCCCCAAAAGGAAAAGCTTATCTTGATAAATTGATGCCTATATACATAAATAATATTTTTTCAAGGAAAGAATTAGTAGAAAGTATTGAAAATTTAGTCATTCAAGGTCATACTGATAGTCAATCTTATGCCGGACTCAAGACAAAAGATGAACAGTATATGAGGAACATGACATTAAGTTTGCAAAGGGCAAATTCTGTTGCAGAATATATGTTCAAAACTAATTATGATAAAAAATATAGTGAAGATTTAAGAAAATTAGTCATTGTAGAAGGAAAGAGTTTTTCTGAGCCAATACTTACTAACGGTAAAGAAGATTTTGCAAAAAGTAGAAGAGTAGAATTAAGACTAAAAGTTAAAAAGACAGATATTGCGGATGTCTTTTTTCATGGAGTACAACATTTATGATAAAAGAAAATGATATTTTAGAAACAATAAATATGATAAAACTGTATAACCTTGATATTAGAACAGTTACGCTGGCTTTAAGTCTAAGGGATTGTATTGATAGTGATATTGATGTTGTTTGTAACAATATATACAATAAAATTGTGCGTTACGCACATAATTTGGTAGAGTATGCTAATGAGTTTGAAAATGAGTATTCTATACCAATAATAAATAAGCGTATATCAGTTACTCCTATATCATTAATAGGAGAATCATGTAAAAATCCTGATTATGTAAAAATTGCTAAAACACTTGATAGAGCAGCTAAAGAAGTTGGAGTAAATTTTGTGGGAGGTTTTTCTGCATTAGTAGAAAAAGGTTGCACAAAAGGTGACAAGTTACTTATAGAAAGTATTCCTGAAGCATTAGCACAAACGGAAAGATTGTGTTCTTCTATTAATGTTGCATCATCCAAAGCAGGTATTAACATGGATGCTGTATTAAAAATGGCTGAAATAATAAAAAAATCTGCGGAATTAACAAAGGAGCAAGATGGAATAGGTGCAGCAAAATTGGTATGTTTTTGTAATTCTCCAGGAGATAATCCTTTTATGGCAGGGGCTTTTTGTGGGATTGGAGAACCGGAATGTGCATTGAATGTTGGAGTTTCTGGTCCTGGAGTAGTAAGAGCGGCTCTTGAGGCATTAGATAAAAATGCAGATCTCAGTGCTGTTGCAAATAAGATAAAAGAAATTGCGTATAAGATAACAACAACAGGTGAGCTTGTAGGTCGGAAGCTTGCTAAAAAAATGGGTATTCCTTTTGGAGTAATTGATCTGTCTTTAGCTCCTACACCTGACGAAGGTGATAGTGTAGCAGGTATTTTTCAGGCAATGGGGTTAGAACATGCTGGAGCTCATGGAACTACTGCAGCACTTGCAATGCTAAATGATGCAGTAAAAAAAGGAGGAATTATGGCAAGTTCCCACGTTGGCGGTTTGTCTGGAGCTTTTATTCCGGTATCTGAGGATGCAGGAATGATTGAAGCTGCATCAAGAGGTTATTTGACATTTGATAAACTTGAAGCAATGACTTGTGTATGTTCTGTGGGGCTTGATATGATAGCAATTCCAGGAGATACTCCAAAAGAAACCATTGCAGGTATAATTGCTGATGAAATGGCAATTGGAATGATTAATAAAAAAACAACTGCTGTCAGGGTTATTCCTGCTGTTGGAAAGAATGTAGGGGATGAAATTTGTTTTGGCGGTCTATTAGGCAAGGCACCAGTTATGCCTTTAAATAATTTATCTTCAAGCGGTTTTGTTTCAAGAGGAGGCAGAATCCCTGCACCTATCCATAGTTTAAATAATTAAATGGGGTATTAATGGCTGAATCTATTGTTGTATTTGCTAATAGTTTAAGAGATTATTTAATAGAAGTTCAAGTTGATTCTTATAATAAACAAAATCAAGTAAATTATAAGTATAATAACTTGAAGGTTTATATGGATCCTAAAAAACTTTCTATTCCACATTTTTTTGTTTCTTTAGGGATTTCTTTGGCTTGTTATAGCATAGAGGATTGCTCAAAAATAAGTGGTAGTGTTGGTGCGGAGGAACGTTTTGTTACTCGTTGGGCTTCTCGTACTAATATTCAAGGAGAACTGAAAAAACACTGGACATATATTACAAAGTCAAACGTTTTGATGACAAGTAAAGTAAAAAATGAGTCCAAGGTACAAGAAAGTTTGGATATTGCTAAAGAGGAACTTAAGGATGCTTCAGAATCAGTTACAGGTACTGGTGTAAAAAGGAAGTTTGTAGCTTTTGAATCAAATATGAGGAGACGCAGAAATGCCCAAAACATTGAACGAGTTAGCGGGCGAGTTAAAGGCTTTAATAATTGATTTGCAATCTGATGCACGCAATAAATCTAATTTAAATCCTGCAAGATATAACAATTTAAAGTTAAAAATGGATCCTTCATTGAATCCTTCTCCACACGTCGTTGTTAGTATTTCAATTTCTGAAGCTATATTTAATATATCAACTGGAGA
>CASECH010000180.1 GCA_949286405.1 uncultured bacterium | reverse complement strand
TTATAATAGAAAAGAGGTACAAGTTTTGGCTGTACCTCTTTTTTATTTTATTTTTTTATGGTATATTCCTTGTGGAGGTAGGAGAATTATGAATTTACCGCAGAATTTTGGAATAGCTATGTTGATTACATTATTTGCAGGTTTGACTACTGCAATTGGTGGTGCTATTGCTTTTATGGTAAAAAAAGATAATTTAAAAGCTTTGTCTGTCGGGTTAGGTTTTTCTGCCGGGGTAATGATTTTTCTTTCATTTACCGATATTATTCCTGAAGCTGGTGAAATGTTATACAAAAACTTTCCGAATACTCATGAATGGTTAGTTTTTGCGGGTTTTATAATTGGGATTGTGGTTGCGATTTTGATTGATTATTTTTTGCCTGATCACATTGATCCTGATGAGTTATTAGAGCCTGATGCTCCTTGCAGGCATAATCATAAAATTAAAAGAGCAGGATTGCTTACAGCAATAGCTATTTGTGTTCATAACTTCCCTGAAGGTATGGCCACTTTTTTAACTACTACTCAAAATGTTACTTTGGGGCTATCTGTTGGTATGGCGATTGCAATTCATAATATTCCAGAAGGGATTGCTGTTGCTTTGCCTATTTATCATGTGACAGGAAAACGTAGATATGCTATGTTATATGCTGCATTATCCGGAATTACTGAACCTATTGGTGCTTTGATTGGAATGCTTTTATTTAGTTTGTTTGTCCCTCAGGTGCTTGTTGGTATATTATTGGCGGCTGTTGCAGGTATTATGATTTATTTATCTTTTGATACTTTATTGCCTCTTGCGAGAGAGTATGGTAATTGGCATTTGTCAATGGTAGGTATTGTCTCAGGTATGCTGTTTATTTGGGTAGGTTTGATTTTATTAGGTGGTTAGTAAATAATTTGAGGATGAAAATTGGTTAATTTATCTAATGTTTTTGACTGGGGCAGAAATTTATATGCTATGCCTTCTTATAATTCAAATTCGGGTAAGGCATTAATGCCATTGCGTTATTTTTTTGAATTGACTTATAGATGTAATTTGCAGTGTCCGTATTGTTATGTGGGGTGTGAAAGGAATAAAGATGAATTAACCACTGAAGAATGGTTTAAGGTGATTGAGCAAATTCCTTTTTACTCTTTTGTTACTTTAGTAGGTGGGGAACCTTTAATAAGAAAAGATTTTATTGATATTTTGATGAAAACTTCTAAGAAGACCATGGGTAAGTTGAATGTTGTATCAAATGGAATTCTTATTAATGACGATATTATTGATGCTTTTATAAAAAGCAAGATGATGCTTTTGTCAGTATCATTGGATGGCTATGGCAGAAATCATGATATAAATAGGGCAAAAGACGGTATTTGGGATAAGATTATGAATAATTTCGATAATATGAACTCAAGAAAAAAACGTCCTATGGTTGATATAAAAACGATTGTTTTAGAGAATAATTTAGATGATTTGCCAAAACTGTTCAAAATGTGTGATGAAAAAAACTTTAACTTTTTGTCAATTTCCTTTTTAAGGAATAATAATTTGAAACAAAATTCGGTTTTGTTTGATAGTTTTGTGCCTGAATTTAATGCAAATTATCCGATAGAAAAGTATTTTGATATGGAGCATTTTAGGGAAGTGTATAAAGAGTTAATGGCTTTGCAGAAAAATTCAAATGTAAAGATAAGATTTTCTCCTAAGTTTGAGTATGCTAAAAATCCTCTTGAAAAAATAGAAGAATTCTTTAATACCCCGCAGGATAAGCCTGTTAGTGAAATATACAAACCTTGTATGTATCCGTTTTCTAATATGATGATTAATCCTCAAGGAGATGTATATCCTTGTTTATCTCAAAAAATTGGAAATATTAGAGATATGAATATAAAAGATATATTTAATTTGCCTAATTATCGTTGTTTTAGAAAAAATCTTAAGGCTGCAAAAGTTTTTGGTGCTTGTCAGATGTGTTGTGAACTGACTGTAAAATAAATTTTAGTATAGCCGTTTGGTGTCCATGAATTTGTCTACATGAGTCTGTGTAGATTTATTTGATGACTTTTATTTATCTGAAAATGAGTTATACTAAATATGTGAAAACGGTTAAGGCTCAAACCCTTGATGGTAAGGCTGTTTGCCGTTAGGTTAGGGATGTAAATCAGTTTAATTGTCTGATTTTATGGAGATTGTAATGGGGTATATTCATTGTTGCGGCGGGCTTCGACGTACAAGAACTTTTAGTCTTGCTCCGCAAGAAAATTATATTTTGTGTGAAGTGGATTATCTTGAAAAATGCCCTGTATGTGGGCATAGGGTGGTTCAACTTACTAGAGTCGATATCAATAAAAAACTCTCTGTGATTAGAAAAGTTAATAGTAAAGCTGAGGCGTTTTTTCAAAAATTAAAGAAAAATTTGATTTGCGAATTGAAACCGATATCTTACTCAAAACAAGCGGGAAGTAAGTTTTATCTTAATTACAATGAATTCGGTGTAAAAAAAAGGTGTTATTCAAATTTACGCTCTTTAAAAATTGGACTTGTTGAAAATTGTGAGTTAAAAAATAAATCGATAATTATATAAATTCCAATTAATCCTTTTAAATTATCTTACTCATTATTTGGGGGAGAAGATTGTCTTTTCCCTCTTTTTTTAAAAAGGAAATATTATGAAAAATAAAAAAGAATTTTTTAGTAAGCTTTATAGTATAACTATCCAGAATATAAATAAAGGGAATTAAGAATATGGAATTATCACCAAAGGAACTTCAGGTGTTAACTTTGGTTGCATTGGGATATTCTGATAAGGAAGTGTGTGTTCAATTAAAACTGGGGTATGGTACAGTTAGAACATATTTAGATAGAATTATTTTAAAATTGAGTGCGAAAAACAGAACCCATGCAGTCGTTAGATATATGCAACGAAACCCTGAATGGTTATTAGATAAATAAATTGATTGATAAAATGAAGGTTTAGCCGAATGAAAAGAATTATTATTCATTGGACAGCAGGAGGTCACTATCCTTCTGCTTATGAGAATAGCTTTTACCATTTTTTAGTTGACAAAGATGGGTTTGTACATAATGGCTTATTTACCCCTTTGGATAATGAAATATGCAAAATAGGTAAATATGCTGCTCATACAGGTGGAGGCAATACCGGTTCAATCGGAGTTGCAATGTGTGGAATGAAAGGGTTTAAGAATAAAAATCTTCAAGGGAATTATCCGATTACTAAGGTGCAGTTTGAAGCTACTATGAAATTGTGCTCTGAACTTGCAAAAAAATATGGTATAAGTGTTACGGCAACAAATATTATGACTCATTATGAGTTTGGTGTTAAAAATCCAAAGACGACAAGTGCAGGTAAAATTGATATTGTTTTTATCCCGCCATACCCTTGGGTGTTAAAGGATGATGTTGGTAGTTTTATCAGGGCAAAAATTCGTTGGTATCTGGTGAATAATAAAGGAGAATAATATGGCAGAAGTTTCTTACTATGACTTAAGTGGTGGCATAAATTTATCGGTAACAAAAACGGAGTTAGGGTTAGATACTAAAAAAATTTACTGGTCAGATTCGAAGAATGTTGAAATATTATCGAATAAAGGTATTGTAAAACAAAAAGGTAATATTAAGTTTTGTCATTTGAATGAGTCTGAACAAATTACAAGTCTTACAGAATTGATTTCAAGAAATTATAATAAGCTTTTAATTACCACAATTAGTGGAAAGATGTATATTTATGATTCTTTTAAAGATGAATTTATTTTACTTGACAAGACTTTGACAGGTAAAAAACCACGATTTATAGCTTTTTTGAACGGTCTTGTAGGTATAAGTGAAACTGATGGATTATTTTATGTAAAAGATAATTTAGATAATAAAGAAGGTAAATATGAGGTTATTGACTGTGAGCTAAAAAATTCATCTGATGAATATGTAGTTGATGGTGTATTAGCAGTATATAGAGGACGAGTTTTTGTCGCTCAAGGATCTACTATTTATTATTCTGCATTGGGTACTTATGATGACTTTGAAACAGAAGAAGATGCAGGATATATTAGAGATTTTCATACTGATACTGATGAAATTACTGCTCTTATGCCTTATAGGGAGTATCTTGCAATTTATAAAAAAAATAGGGTATATCTGCTTTCAGGTATAGATTCTAGTGATTTTGAAATCACTCCTTTTGCTGATAAGGGGTCTTATTCGGATAGAGCAATAGTTAATATTGAAAACAAACAGTACTTCTTAAGTGATGGTATTTTTGCTTTAGAACAATCAGGTATTCTTAATCAAATCCAAATAG
>CASECH010000179.1 GCA_949286405.1 uncultured bacterium | reverse complement strand
GAAAAAATTTATAACTTTATTATTATTGGTTACATTTATTGCAGAATCATCAGCATTTGCAGCTATGGTTAATACTAATTCTCAAACTATGAACCAAGCTGGACAAAGGAATATTCAAACACAAACAATAAACCAACAACCAAACATGAATATTCCACAAAATTCTGGGATGTTAAATACTAATTATACTTATAATCAACAAAATTATGGTATGAACCAATATCCTAGTTATGGTGTAAATCAAAATGAATCAATAAATACCAGTGCATTTAGTAATAATTACCAAAACTCTGTAGACTCAAGTAATTTGCAGCAATATCAATTAAGCCCGATAGAAGAATTGTTTAATGGAAAAGAGCTGGATGTTACGGGCAAACCACTTTTGCAAGCGGGTTATGATTTATTTTCATCCACCACATCTTCTGTAAATGGAACAACTGGGAAATTTGACAATAATTACAGACTAAATATCGGCGAAAAAGTTAATGTTTATTTATATGGAGACTCAGTTGATGTAATGGCAATTTCTGGTGCAAACCTTCTAAATCCATCTACAAAAACAGAAATCGACTCAAAGGGGAATTTATTTGTACAAGGTATAGGTATTGTTCCTGCAGAAAATAAAACAATTAGCGAAGTAGAAAATGCAATTAACAGATTAGCTGCTCAAAAATATAAAAGTTTAAAAGTGAGATTAACTGTTGCAGCAGGACAAGATTTTTCAGTATTTGTATATGGTCAGGTAAATAGACCCGGAAAAGTTTTGGTAGGAAATAACTCATCAGTATTTGATGCATTAAACGCTGCCGGCGGAGTCAAAAAAACAGGTACTTTAAGAAATATTTCTTATACATCAAATGGAAAAACTCGTCAGGTTGACTTATACAAAACCTTATTTACTGCAAGCGATGATAATATTATCTTAAGACCAAATGATAAAATATTTGTAGACAAAATAGGAAATGTAGTTGCTATAAAAAATGGAGTAACAGTTCCTGGAATTTATGAAATTAAAGAGGGAGAAAATCTTCAAAAAGCAATAAATTATGCAGGAGGCTTACTGCCTGCAACCCAAGTTACAGAAGTAACTTTGACAAGTTTTGATACAAAAACAAGACAAAAATCAGCGGATAACATTTCTTGGACAGAAGCTAAAAATACAAAGCTACATAGCGGTGATGCTGTTGAATTTAGGGAACTATATAACAACGCTGAAAATATTGTAACTATCCAAGGGAACGTTAAACATCCAACTACCTATGCTTATAAAGAAGGTATGAGATTATCTGATATTTTAAAAAGTGAAGATGAATTACTTGAAGAAACTTTTATAAATCAAGCTGTAATAAGAAGGGTATCAGGCAAAGATAATTCTATTGAAACAATTCCTGTATTCCTAAAAGAATTTTTCGCAGGAATGAATGACCCTATATTACAACCTAAAGATATTATCAATGTATATAAAAACACAAATTCAACATTCGTAGATGTATATGGCTGTGTAAATATTCCAAAACATTTAACATATACTGAAAAAATGACATTAAACGATGTTATGACAGATATTCAATTTCTTGAATCTGACATAAAAGATACAGATGAAAAAGAAGCAGAAGTATCGTTTAAAGGCTCTGTTGAGGAAAATGGAGTACAATTGGAAGCAGGAACTACAAATTCTAACAAATTAATTCCAGCTGAAAATGTTGCAGTAGAAATTACTGGAGCTGATGGTACAACTCAACTGTACTATCTATATGATATAATGATTAATTCTGATAGGATTAAGTCTATTTCAATACTTCCTGAAGATAAAATATTTTTCAGAACACTACGTGGAAACGAAGTTATGAAAACAGTAAAAGTTTCAGGATTTGTAAAACATCCTGGCGTATATACCTTTGTTGAAGGTAAAAATCTTGTCGATATGATTAATATGGCAGGAGGTCTAACTAAAGAAGCAGATCTTAGAGGTATTGTATTTAAACGAACAAACCTTCAAGGTAAACAAGCGGAATTAGCTAGAAAAAATAATGAAAGAGATATAAAACTTCTTGAAGGTAGAATGGCTAGTGCATATAAACCAACAGAAGGAGATCAACAAAACAAATTAGATCTTATCAATATGCTTAAGACAGATGAACAATCAATAAATAAGCAGTACAACGGACAAATTGCACTAAATATAAAAAGTAATGATTTAGATAAAATAAGAGATCTTGATAACATAGAAGTGCAAGATGGGGATGATATTTATATCCCAAGAACTTCAAATCATGTAAGTGTAATAGGTGAAGTATATAACGAACAATCATTTGTCTTTAAAAAAGGAGCAAATGCTAAATATTACATAAAAGAAGTTGGAGGATATACTCCAAATGCTAATAAATTTAGGCTATACAAAGTTAGTGTAAATGGTAGAGCAGAGAAAATTTCTAACGGCAGCAGTATCGAACCGGGTGATACAATTGTAGTTCCAAGAAGAGTTGCCGGAAATGACTGGATTACACCAGTATGTGATACTCTAAAAGGTATAGCATCAATTATTGTTATGGCATTTGCCATAAATAAATGGTAGAAATTTATTTAGCACAAAATACATTTAAAGCTCTAGGGGTGATATCAATATCGATATCACCTTTAAATTTTTCTTTTTCACCATCAATATGCCCGAGCTGGATTCCACTTTTTATTGAAACTTTAGATGTTTTTAAATACATTGCTTTTGAACTTGAATTTCGTATATTAAAAATTATTTGTAAAAATTCAATAAAAAATGTTACTGGATTTTTGACCTTTAAAATAAATACATCAATTAACCCGTCATCAAGAAAACAATTAGAAGATATTGAAAATATATTTTTAAACATATTACCGGCATTCGCAATAATTATACAAGTTGCAACAACTGATAGTTTCTTTTCACCGTCTAACAAAATATTATATTTTCTCTGTTTTAAACGAAGTGCAAATAAAATTCCTGCAATAAAGTATGCAAAATACCCAAATTTATTTTTTAATGACTGGGGAGTCTTGCATATTATATCAGAATCGTAACCTAGTCCAAGACGTAGTATCGAATATTTTTTACGATTAACTCTCAAAATATCTATTTGTTTAGTATTTTGTTCATCCAAAATATCAATAGCTTTGTTAATATTTGTAGGAATTCCAAGCTTAGCTGCAAGCAAATTAGCTGTTCCACAAGGAATTATGTACAAATAAATTTCAGTATCCATAATATATGGCATTATTTTACTTACAGTACCGTCCCCTCCAATAACAATTACTGTATCTATATTTCTAAAAAACACAGCATTTAGATTTTCAGCACTTATAGCATCATAGTATATACCTTTTTTTAAAAGATATTTCGTCAAACTCTTTCTATATTTGACAGCTTTTTTTCTCCCCGCAGAGGGATTGGTAACAATAAGAACTTTTTTCATACAATGATTATTACATATTTAATATTAGTTAGCAATATGGCTACTTTTTAAGAATTATTCTTATGTTTGGAGTATAATAGCTTGTAAATAAGGAGTAAATAAAATGAGAGTAGAAAAGCAATCAACAGTATGGCAATCAAACTCTATGGGTAAATTCGATAAACTAAAGCTTAAACTTAACGATTTTGCAATAGATATGTTGCTAAACTATTTAGGGCATAATTTTAGTAAAGAAAAGCTAATTAATCTTGCAAAAATATTTGAAAAAATTGCAGGTTCTAAAGGTGGTATAAACCATGCAAAAAGAATGCAATGGTTGTTTGAATCAGAACATCCTCATTTATACTGGTGGAAAAAGATTTTAACAGAATTAGATCCTAATTGCAGAAATAAATGGATTAAAAATTTCTTCGTAAACGGATACTACGGAGATAATTTAAGGAAACGTTCGGAATTTAATGAAAAGAATGGATTTTTCCCTCCAACTGTGCTACTTTCAAGCATAACTAAACGTTGTAACTTCAACTGTAAGGGCTGCTGGGCACATGAATATGACGTAAAAGAAGATTTAACAAAAGAAAAATGGAGAGAAATTTTTACAGAAGCTCGTGATGTAATGGGAATACATATTATTCCTGTTGTAGGTGGAGAACCTTTTGCAAGAAAAGAGTTTTTAGAATTAGCAGAAGAATTTAATGACTGTGCATTTATTACATTTACAAACGGTTCACTAATCACTGAAAAAACAGTTGAAAAACTTAAAAAACTTGGAAATGTTCATCCAATGTTTTCTCTTGGCGGGTTAAAAGAAAATACCGATGCAGTAAGAGGTGAAGGTTGTTTTGATATGGTTATGGAGAAAATGGATATGCTTAAAAAAGTAGGTATTTTCTTTGGAGCAAGTATCACTGCAACAAGTCAAAATTGTGATGAAGTAACATCTGATGAATTTATGAAAATGCTTTCAGATAAAGGAGTTTTGTGGAGCTGGTTTTTCCATTACGTACCTGTAGGTGACAGCCCTGATGTAAGTATGGTACCTAATGCTCAACAAAGACAACAAATCTTAAAAGCAGTTTATAATGCAAGAAATACACT
>CASECH010000178.1 GCA_949286405.1 uncultured bacterium | reverse complement strand
TATAGCGTAAAACGTATACAAACATCATATGCTGGTCCTAATCATAATCACCAAAGAAATTCTAAAAACGGTAAACAAAAATATCAAAAGCGTAAAAAAAATTAACTAATTTGCTATCTAAATAATTCTTGATACCATATAAATAGTATGGTTAAGATTTTATTAGTTTCAGATAGACAGACAAAAATTGAAGAATATCAATCATTCTTCAACAAAGTTGCGTATGAACTTATTTGCACAACAAATGAAACTCATATTATAGATTTAATAAAGGTTGATTTGCCTGATATAATAATAATTGATTCTGAAACAAAATCAATCAATCTGAAATCTCTAAATAAAAAAATAAAATCATTAACAGATAATGTTATAATTATACTTCTTACAGCTTCAGAAAATATTGAAAAAGATTTAGTAAAATACGCAAATGCAATAATTACAGATACAATGTCACAGAGTATAATTTTATCAACAATTAATATCAACTTGAGAATGAAAAATTCTCTCGATATGCTCTCTAACACCAATAAAGATCTTGCAGACAGTCTATACAGGCTAAATGCACTATATAGTACAAGTTCTCAATTTGCAGGAACTCTTGACAAAACTAAATTGCTAAACTATATGATAGAAGGACTTGATAAAACTTTAAGTTTTTCACTTACCTGCACATTATCCTTTTGTACAGAAGAAAAACCGGTACTTATTTTAAATTCTCTATATGAAATTTCAGAAGAACTACTTACCGCAATAAAGCTAAGAACTCTTTTAAACTATAAATCACTATTTGAAGGAAAAACACTTCCATTCGAAATAGACCCCAAAAATCTAAAAGTAATAAAAAATATCAAATACCCTGCAAGCAGATTTACGTTTACTTTATTCCAGTTTGATAATATGTTCGCACCAATAAGTCTTGGAGAAAACTTTTTCGGATGCATTGAAATTTTTAAAGAAACACAATTTTCTGCAGAAGATGCAACCTGTTTCCAGACCATAGCTCAACAAGTATCACTTCCTTTAAAAAGTGCAACCTTATACCAAGAAATTATAGAAACAAATAAAAAACTTGAAAGACTTGAACGCCTTAAATCTGAATTCATTTCAATAGTATCACATGAGTTAAGAACACCACTAACCTCTATCAAAAACTCTTTAGATATATTACTCAGCGGCCGCTGTGGAGAAATTACGCAAGCAGCTGATAAATTCTTAACGATGGCTAGAAGAAATGTCCAAAGACTTTCTGGAATCATTAATGACCTACTTGATCTTTCCAAAATCGAAGCAGGGAAAATGGACTTTCATTTTGCTCCGACAAATATTAATACAGTAATAGATTACGTAAAATCAACACTTTCTGAAGTTGCGAAATCAAAAGGGCTTGTGCTAGAAACAGAAACCGAGAATAACTTACCAAAAATTAATGCAGATGCACAAAGACTCGAACAAGTATTGACAAATCTTGTATCAAATGCAATTAAATTTACTCCGGAAAACAAAAAAATTAAAATTTCTTCAACTCTTATAAATTCTGACGATGTACATATCAATGAAAACTTTAAAGAAACAACTAAATTGGCTAAAGGGAACTATATTCAAGTATGTGTAGCCGATGAGGGAATTGGAATAGAAGAAAAAGATTTATTGCATGTTTTCGATAAATTTGCACAAATAGAGAATTCCTTATCAAGAAAAGCAGGAGGTACAGGACTTGGACTTCCTATCGCAAAACAACTACTAGAAGCTCACCAAGGCACAATATGGTGCGATAGTGAGCTTCATAAGGGATCTAAATTCTATTTTGTAATACCGTTAAACTAGTATAGATTAGTATTATACATCAAGAAATCGGTCATATTAATATCTTTACCTTGTTTTAAAGATTCTTCCGCAACTTGAGGAAATACTTCTAAATTTTCTTTAATTTTACTCATAGGAACTTTTGATTGAACAAATGGGAAAGAATCTACTCTAATATCAGCATCTCCAGAAATTGAGGCAGCTGTCTTTAACATATCAGGCATCAACTTAATTTTTTCGACATCAGAGTTTTTATTTATAAAACCATTTAATGCTTCAATAAATTTCTGTTCTTTTGAAAAATCCATTGTATAAGTGCCTGACAAAGCAGCCTCTGCAATATCTTTTACTAAAGGTCTTGTTGCATTTATATAACTTGCAGCTTCAGGATGATCTAATATCCCATTATAAGCTGCTAAAAAATATTTTGAAGCAGTATTATCAGTTTGATTAATTACTTCTTTTGCAAGTTCTACTGCTTCAGGATTTTCCTTTGAAGCTTTAGGCAACTTTTCCATCCAAGTTGCAAAAACATTTTTTCCAACTAGTCTTGGATCTTTTATATCTAATGAAGTATACAACATTTCATGAGAATTTGCTAATTCACAGATATCTGAAACAAGACCTAAATGCTTTGGATTCATTTCTTTCAGTTCTTTTTGAAACTTTGCAACTTCAGGATTTCTTTGAGCAAAATAATCAATATTATCAATCAATTGTTCAGTTGTCCTTGTATCAGGAGCTTTTGTATAAGCTCCCATTCTCTGGAAACAATCATTACATATACGTCTAGTTAGACTTTTTACAGAATTACCTGTTACTTCCGAAACACCTTTACTTCCACCTGATATAATTTTGTCAAACAAACCCATCATTTTTCCTTTCTACATATTGACTTCATCGCAGATATCAAAACAACTAAATTTTAATTATTGCCAATTATTGAAAATTGATTAACAAATATTAAGAATATAGAAGAAGATTTTTGATATGTTATAATTTAATTATCAGACTTTAGATTAGGGGAAAGTATGAAAAAAATATTAATTGTTGATGACGAACAAGATATTGTAGAAAGCTTGAAATTTGTATTAGAAGCATCTGATTATACTTGCTATTGTGCTTATAATGGCGAAGACGGACTTCGTATGGCTAAAGAAATCATGCCAGACTTAATGATTTTAGATGTAATGATGCCTAAGATTAACGGATATAAAATAAGCAGGCTTTTAAAATATGATAACAAATATAAAAATATACCTATACTTATGGTAACAGCCCGATCTCAAGAAGAAGATAAGCTTATTGGAGAAGAGACCGGTGTAGATGAATATATTACAAAACCTTTTGATTTAGATGAAGTAGTAAAAAAAGTAGAAGAATACCTCAAATAATTATGGAAACAGTAGTTACAAATAAAACATTAGAAAAATTAAAATATGACTTGGTTAGAGCAGGACTTGTTCAATATGAAACAATTGAACAAGCAGAGGAAATTGCTAATGCACAAAATATCAACATCGGGCAAGCTCTAATAAATTCTGGCACTCTTTCAGAAGAAACTATACTTAAATTTCTTGAAGCAAAACTACATATTCCATATGTTAATTTAGAAGACTATACACTAGATACTAAATGCTTAAAATATATAAGCTACTCTGATGCAAAAAGATATAGAATTATTCCTCTATTCAAAATTGAAGAAACACTCACTGTTGCAATGGCAGATCCACTTGATTTGTTTGCAATTGATAAAATTATTGAATCTGCTGAATGTTCTATTGAGCCTGTTATTTCTTCAGAAAGCAGTATTCTAAAAAAAATAGAAGAATACTATAAAAAAGATGTGACCGTAGGCGATATTTTTACAGATTCTGAAAATATAGACTACGATTGGAGAGAAGAATTACATAGTGAAGATTTATCTGATAATCATATTCAAAAAATTATTCGCTCAATACTTAAACAAGCTATGCTTGAGGGTGTACATGAAATCACTTTCCAAAGAGAAGATGTCGGTTTTGGAGTAAATTTTAAAAAGAATAGTGAACTGCAAAATAAAGGTAACATACCAAATGTACTTACATCATCTTTTGTTGCGAAACTAAAAATTCTTGCAGAACTGGATCCATCAGTATCAGAAGTTCCTCAACTAGGTAAAATATGTTTTAAAGTAGATGATACAACTGTAATTGCAAGTATTTCTACATTCCCTACAATAATGGGAGAAAGAATATTCCTTAAAATATACAAACCGCCTAAAGCTCTTTGCAATATTTTAAATTCTGAAAAGAATTTAATTACAGTAAGAAATTCACTTTCAACCCCAGGAATAATTATGGTATGTGGATCTCCACTCAGTGGGAAGACTCATATAATATATTCTATTCTTTTAGAGGCTGCTAATAAAAATTCAAATAAAAATATAATGACTCTTGAAAGCATCGCAAAATATAACCTTCAAGGAGTAAATCAGTGCGAACTAAATGAGAATGTAGGATTCAACATGGACAAAGCTGCAAGATTTATTGAGTTCCAATCTCCTGATATAATTTATCTGGAAGGAATTAAAACAAAAGAGTCATTCGACTATTTTTCAAGTCTCGTGTTTGAAGGAAAAACAATTATTATGGAATTTCTTGCAAATAACATGGAAGATTTAAGAAACAAAATGTCTTTCTCTGATTTTGAAACTCTTAAATCAATAATATCTTGCATGATTTTTATACATTCAAAAAACAGTATTGAAGTATTTGACAAAACAACCGTACAAAAATACTTGGCTTAAAATCCTATTTTACAATATAAAATACAAGATTTATGAAAAAATCAGCAATTAACATGTATATTGTAGATAAAATTGCTGCTTGAGTGGTAGATGTACCAACCTCTTTTGCACCACCTTTTGTTTTGTATCCTTGCGTTGCACACACAAGAGAAATAACAACACCAAATACCAACGCTTTTAATAAACTTATGTAAATATCCCTAGTGCTTAGCCAAAGCCATACTGAATTCATGTACCTAGCAGGATGAAGATTTATTGTAGCTTGTGAAACTAACATTCCACCAACTACACCTACAAATTCAGCAAGCAAAACAACCATAGGTACAGTAATCGCTGAAGCTAAAAGTCTTGGAGTAAAATAATAACCGACAGGATCTACTTTAAGAGTCTTTATTGCGTCTACCTGACTTGTTACTTGCATATTAGCGATTTCTGCAGAAATTGCTGTACCTGCTCTTGCACCTATTGCCAAAGCAACGAAGCCTGGTGCAATTTCTCTTATCATAATAACAGTAATAGTTCCACCAATATATGCTTCAGCTCCACTCATTAAGAATTGTTTGGATACCTGAATTGCAATTACGGCAGCAGCAATGAATGCAATGATAAGTGAGATTGGCAAGCTATCATAGCTTATTGATGCAGCTTGAGATATTATGCTCGAAAATCTCACTTGTCTTGCAAATAAATACTTTATACATCTAAATAAGTTTTGGACACATAATCCGAAAAACTCAATCATTACATCCTCTACTTTTTAGTAAATTGGCATACACCAATGTTTGTATTTTGGAACTTTTCCTTTTACAACGTCAAAGTATAATTTTTGAAGTTCTTTAGAAATAGGACCAACATTTCCATCTCCAAGTTTTCTACCGTCAACTGTAACTATTGGACTAACTTGAGCTCCTGTACCACAATAGAAAGCTTCATCAGAAATATAAATTTCAGTTCTATCTACTGCTCTTTCTTCTACCTCTAGTCCAAGAACATCTTTTGCTAATTCCATAATTGTATTTCTTGTTACACCAACTAAGATATTGTCTGATTTCATAGTAGTCACAAGCTTGCCGTTTTGTACAAGGAATAAATTCATTGCAGAACCTTCTGTAACCTGCCCTGCTTCATCCAATACAATTGCATCATCAAAACCTGCATTATGAGCATCTGTTTTAATTAATGCAGCATTTGCATATGCTCCTGCAACCTTTGCTCTAGGAGGAATTGCATTGTCACTGTTTCTTCTCCAGCTTGATACACATACATTCAAACCTTTTGAAGTATCAATATAGTCACCCATTTTATTTACAATAATCATAAATGAATCAGGGTTGTCATAAAGTCCCGGTCCAACTTTTTGAGCAGACTTATAAAGATTTGGACGCATATAACAGTCTTCTTTATAACCATTTTTTGCTAATAGTTTTTTAGTAATTTCACAATATTCCTCAGTTGTATAAGGACTTTCCATATACATTACTTTTGCAGAACGTTGTAATCTTTCATAGTGCTCAGGAACTCTAAAAGCATAAAGTTGTTTTTCTTCTTCATTCCAATAAGCTCTAATACCTTCAAAAACTGCTGTTCCATATAGAAAAGCATGTGTACGAACAGGAATAACAGCTTTGGATGCTTCGACATATTCCCCGTTCATAAAATAAAACTCTGTCATATTTCCTCCTTATCTATTAGTTTTACTATAGCACGAAAAGAAATAAACATAGCTAAAAGTTTACAAATGTTACTAAGCCAATTACTTTTTAGATTTTAGTGCAAAATGCCTTTTTTCCACAGCCGGCTGATTATTTTCATCTATTTTTACATTGGCTAAAAACTCTTTTGCATCATTCACTGGAATGGCAAAGCCTATACCAATATTTGAAATATTATTATCAGGATTATAAATAGATTGACTTATGCCAATTACCTCCCCGTGAGAATTGAGCAACGGACCTCCTGAGCAGCCTGGATTTATTGCTGCATCAGTTTGAATACGATTTTTTGAATAATCTATTCTTGAAACAATACCAGAAGTTAATGTTCCTGCAAATCCAAAAGGATTACCAATTGCAAGAACTTTTTGTCCCACTTTTACTTCATCAGAATTTCCAAATGCGATTGTATCCAATTGTTTCTTAGGTTCAATTTTTAACAATGCAAGGTCTTTCTTTTTCCCCATAGTAGCGGCAACTGATGCTTTATAGACTTTACCGTCAGATGTTGTTACCTCAATATCCTTTGCACCTTCTATTACATGAGTTCCAGTAAGAATAAGCCCATCAGAGCGTACTATACAGCCTGTTCCTGCAGAAAACCCATCACTTAAATTAGCATCAATAGAAACTATTGCAGGATTTATCTTTTCATATACACTTATATTTACCTGTTCGTCAGGCGAAAAACTCTGAGAATAAGACATATTAAAAGCGTTAAAACAAAACATTAATGTAATCAAAAAAAACTTCTTAATCATAATAATACCTCTATAAAAGTATTATTTAGGATTCCAAAAAAAATCACCACCTTCAATACAATAATAAGGTTAGTTATTATAAGCCTTAGAATAATAAGATGTATACTGAATAATATTACATTTATTAACAAATAATAGAAATTTTTATTGATTTTAACTAAAATTGACATATATAGGAAAGGGTATTTATGGAATTAATTTTAGATATTTTATACGTATATGTTGCGTTGTATTCAGTTTATTTTTTAGCACTAGCAATAAGAAACCTTAATGATAAACCGTTTAGAATAGAAAAAAGATACGCTCAACACGAAGAAAAAGAAAATTTAGCAGTAGTTATATACTCTCATAATAACAGAATTACTCTTGCTAATTTAATTAACGAAATAAAAATGCAAGATTATCCTATTGATAATTTTAAAGTGTTTGTTATTTTAGATAACTGTCAAGATGGTTCTGAACAGATATTTGAACAAGAAACTCCTTTAATAAACGTAATTAATATAAAAGATGTGGGAACTATCGGAAAAGATCAAGCTATATCAATTTTACTGGAAAGATTATGCAAAGATCAAACAATTGATTCTTATGTATTCATAGATGGCGATAGAAGTATTCCTGCAGACTTTTTATCAACAGTAAATGCAGCATTAGTTAAGCATAGCGTCCTTAGCGGAGAGACTCTTATGGTTACTGAAAGCTTAGGACCGGTGGATAAAATTAAAGCAGCTTATCAAAAATATCATATGAACTTCTTACGCCAAGCAAGATCTCTTTTCGGACTTGCTGCAAGAGCTGATTCCGGAGTATTTATTATTAGAAAAGGTATTGTAGACCAAATAGAATCGGTCGATTTTAAAGATATCAACTCAGAATTAAAATACAGCATGCTTTTATCTAAAATTAAATTCCCTTGTACATACAATCCTAATATTCAAACATTTGTAGATACTGCAAATTATGAATTTAGAAGTCCAAGACTGTCTGCAAGGATTGATTTGTTTAAAAACTGCTTTATACAAATTTGGTCTAACAATTTTGTATTTGCAGAACATACATTATCATTGTTGTATCCAAATATCTGGTTAATACTTTTAACTTATGCTTGTGTGTTAAAACACTCATATAGATACTATTTCTTTGTTGATTTTAAAATAGTTTTATTTACATTCTTAGTTATGCTTGTAGGATTTGGCATAAGTTTGATTAACGCAAAATTAAACTTTAAGGAAATCGGACTTTTATTCTTATATCCAATTTACTCTTTATGCCATATTATAAAGAACTTGCCTCCAATAAGAGCTATAAGAAATAAAATTTTGAACAGAGAAGATCTTCCTGAAGGTACTGAAAAATTATGTATTGACGCATTTGTAATGAATGGAAATAAAGAGTTACCATGCAGACTGGAATTTATTTCGGAAAGCGGACTTGCAAAAGTTAAATTTATATATAAAAATAAAAAATTTGTTACTGCAAAACACTTAAGAATGATTGATGCTTTACAAGAATTAAAACTAAAATTGAATGACTACGGTTTCGTTCTAAAAATATGTGACTGCTGCAAGAATTTCACATCTTGCGTGGATGGTTCTACAAATATGCTTAAAGGTTTTTGTAATATATCATATCCTAGCCCTTCTGTAAAAGAGCCAAAACCTACTCTTATTTGGAATTCATGCAATGAATTCTCACCGGCACCAGTACAAAATATTATAGAAGAAATGGTCGCAGATATTAATGAAAAATAATATTTCGAGGAACTATTTCATTTAACATATAAAATGATCCGCAAATAATTGTAAGCGTATTTTCATCATAAGAAAAATCATCGATCGATTTAAAAATATGAGAAAAATATTCACAGGACTCCTGTAATTCTTTTATAGTACAGGAGTTTTGGTTATTAAAATGATAAAAGTAAATCTCATCCCCTCTTGAAAATAATATCTGCATCATCTGTTTATAATCTTTATTTTTTAAGCAGCCAAATACAAATCGTCTTTTCATATTTGGAAAATAAAAATCCAAACTCTCTCTTAAAGCCATTGCTCCATTAGGATTGTGAGATGCGTCAATAATTAAATTTTTATCTTCAATATACTGAAACCTACAAGGATGTTTAACTGACTTCAACGCAGATTGAATTGTACCCTCTGGTATAATCGGGAAAAATTGTCTTATAGCTGCAAGAGCAAGAGATAAATTTTCTTGCTGACACATACCTTTTAAAGAAAGATTTTGTGTATCTTCATAAGGGGCAACCATTACAAACAAAGAATTACATTCATCAGCTTTATCTCTAATAACTTCATAGCCTTCTGATGTTATTACAGGACAATTTGGTTTAATAATTCCAGCTTTTTCATAGGCAATTTCGGATAGAGTTTTACCAAGACGCTCAGTATGATCAAAATCAATGTGAGTAATAATTGCACATAGATTACTTTTGATAACATTAGTAGCATCAAAACGTCCGCCTAATCCAGTTTCTAACACCACATAATCAACATTTTTATCATTGAAATACTTAAACATAACTGCTGTAAGGATTTCAAATTCTGTTAAATGAATACTATGTTCTTCTGCTAAGCTACATATTGTAAAAACATACTTAGCAAAATCTTCTTCAGATATAAACTCTCCACTAATTTGAATTCTCTCAGTATATGAAAATAAATGAGGACTTGTATACAAACCTACAGAATAACCTGCTTTTGATAATATTTCTGCAATAATTGCACATACAGACCCCTTGCCATTAGTTCCTGCAACATGAATACACTTTAAACTATCTTGTGGACTCCCTAGTATAGCTAAAATTTCAGAAATTCTTTCCAGACCAAGATTTATATAAAACTTCCCTTGAGATGTAAGTAATTTTACAGCCTCATCATAACTATATATTTTTTCCATATAACACCTAACCTCTAACTACCAAAGATTTTAATTGTTCAACTATTTTTTCAGTTCCGTCAAATTTTGCTAGAGCTAACGAATTTTTCTGAATATCAGCTAATTTATCAGGATTTTTAATCAACAAATCCAATTTTTTAAGAAGTGTTTGTGATGAGA
The DNA here is from genome assembly GCA_949286405.1 of uncultured bacterium. GTDB lineage: Bacteria > Cyanobacteriota > Vampirovibrionia > Gastranaerophilales > Gastranaerophilaceae > CALURL01. The sequence goes on along the minus strand of CASECH010000178.1, from coordinate 4,796 downwards.
TTTCTGAATCTTCGACATATAAAGCGGCATCTTGAGTAACCATATACTTTGCATTTTTTCTTTGATGATCTGCCGCAGCATGAGGGTATGGTACAAAAATCGGAGCAATACCTGACGCACAAATTTCAGAAATACTCAAAGACCCTGAACGAGAAACTGCTATATCACTTGCCTTTAAAACAGTTACCATGTCTTCAAAATACGGTCTTATCAATAAATTCTTATCACTTTCATAATTTGGATAAACTGTCAGTAGTTGCTCTACTACACGTTCAAAATTTTTCTTACCTGTCTGAAAAATAATTTGTATATTATATTCTTCAGATAGTTTCTTTAAAATTTCAACAGTTGCATCATTTATAGAACGAGCACCTTGAGAACCACCCATAACGCAAAGGGTCAATTTATCTTCCAAACCCAACTCTTTTCTTGCTTCTTGCTTAGATAGAGTCTTGAACCTATCCCTTATAGGATTCCCGTTTACTACACAATTCTTATTTGCTATAAACTTTTTTGCAGCTTCAAAAGCTAACGATACAAACTTTGCATCTCCTGATATTTTTCTTGTAACCAAACCAGGCTGAGCATCACAATCATGCATCATATATGGAATATCCTTGATCTTTGCCTTATGTAAAAAACTACAAGCTAAAAGTATTGGAGCAGAAACATATCCTCCAGTACCAAATACAACATCAGGTTTGTATTTAAAAACATAATAACAAGATTTCAAACAAGCATAAAATAGTTGAAATAACCATTTTATCAAGTCCATACTCATATGTCTTGGCATTCCATGCACATACACAGGTAAAAATTTATATCCCTTTTGACTTACAATATCATATTCCAAATTCTTTGGATTCCCGACATAATACAAATCACAATTACTATCATTCGCTAGAGCATCTGCTACTGCGACAGCAGGGTAAATATGTCCACCAGTACCACCACCGGTTATAAAATAAACATTTTTTTTATCTTCAGAAACTGCTTTACTAGACATTTGCACGATTCCTTATTTTCTTAATTCTTTTTTTAGATATATTCAACAAAATTCCTACCATAATCAAAGATACAATTAAAGAAGAACCACCATAACTAATAAAAGGTAATGGCACACCTGTTGTTGGCAAGAAAGAACTAGCAACACTCATATTCATAAATGCTTGGAAACCAATAGAAAAAGTTATTCCAACAGCCAATAATTTTCCATACATATCAGGACATCTTGCGGCAATAATAAATCCTCTATGAATAAAAGTGAAAAACAATCCAATAATCAAAAAGCAACCAACATATCCAAGCTCCTCTGCAATAATTGCAAAAATAAAGTCTGTATGACATTCAGGCAAATAAGACAATTTTTGAATAGAGCCACCATACCCAACGCCACTAAAACCTCCTGAAGCGAATGCAATAAGTGATTGAATAATATTATAACCAGCTCCTAATGGATCTAATTCGGGATTTTGCCAAGTTTTTATACGCTGTAACTGATATGGTTTAATAATTGTAGCAGCAGCAACAACAACAGTAGTGAACATAGCTCCAACAAAACCCAAAAATAACTTCATTGAACCACCTGCAGCCAAATACATTACAATAGTTGTTGTTCCAAGTAAAATTACCATACTTAAGTTTGGCTGAATAAAGATCAACCCTGCCATTATAATAATTGGTATAAATGCTTTTACCCATTTATCCTGATCAAATAGATCCGCATTATTTCTCAATGCTCCAGCTAACAACAACACAACCGCAGGTTTAGCAAATTCTGAAGGTTGTAATTGAAACCCTGCAATATTTATCCATCTTTTTGCACCGTTTACAACAACACCTAAAGGAGTGAAATCAACAAGGAACAATGATAATAAAATACCTACCATTACCATTACATTCCAATCAGCAAGTTTTTTATAATCATAGTTCATAAAAAACTTCATAGCAAAAAATCCAACAACAAAACAGATAATTTGTTTTATTAAAAACTGAGCAGGATTTCCACCCTCATCAAGACATTTAGGAGCCGTTGCTGAAAATATAGCAAGAAATCCAATGATTACCAAAAAAGCAACAACAATCAACAAAGTTCTGTCAGGGGCTGAAACTATAACACTTTGTATAGGCAGCTCTTCATTACTGTAACCATATCTTGGATCTCGATCTCTATATAATCTATTCGGCATCGGTCTTTGATAAGACATATTCTTTGAAAACCCTTCCTCTTTCTTCATATCCGCTATACATATCAAAACTTGCACAAGCAGGTGATAATAAAACCACATCAGGATTTTGTGCAATTGCATTATCAATAGCTTCTTCCATCGAATTTTTTCTTATAATACTATTATAATCATTCTTTCTTAATTCTGCCTCAAATCTATCAGCAGCTTCACCTATTAAAATAACATCTTTTATGTGTTTTTTACAAGCATCTGAAAATTCGGTTAAATCAGTATTTTTATCACGACCGCCTGCGATTAATACAACATTTTGATTATTAAAAGATCTGATTGCAACAAGTGATGCTTCAGGATTTGTAGCTTTGGAATCATTATAAAATGTGATTCCATTATATTGAGCAAACTTTTCTAATCTGTGTTCTGGAACTTTAAATGACATAATGGCATTTCTAATCTTTTCATTATCAATACCAACAAGTTTTGCACATATAACTGAGCACATAATATTCTGATAGTTGTGTTCTCCAATTAATGGACAATCGGCAAGCTCAATAATTTTTTCTTCTTTACCATTACGCTTGAAAAATATTGCATTACCTTTTTCATAGCAACAATTATCACCAATTTCTCCTGCAAATAGAAAAACTGTTCCATCACAATGTTTAGAAAACTCTAACAATTTTTCGTCTTTTGCATTCAATACTGAAAAAGCTGGAGCCTGAGGCAACTTAAATATTCTTGCTTTTGATTTAAAATAATTTTCCAAACCTTTATGCCAATCAATATGATCAGGAGTAAAATTCGTCCAAACAGAAATTTGAGGAGTGAAAGAAGGGCTGTATTCTAATTGAAATGAGCTGCATTCACACACAAAATAATCAATATCCTCATTTAACAAATCACAAGGAGGTTTTCCATAATTACCACAAGGCACAGCCTTAAATTCTTCCGATAATATATGAGAAGTCAAAGCAGTAGATGTTGTCTTTCCATTAGTACCTGTAATTGCGATAAAAGGTACACCTGTTTGCGTATAAGCTAACTCAACTTCTGATATCACATTAACTTTTGCATCCCTTAATCTTCCCATAATTTCACTGTGTGGAGGAATTCCAGGACTTGTTACCGCTAAATATGCATCTTTAATAAATTCTTCAGAATGTCCACCCACTTCAATATGTACACCAAGAGCTTTTAATTCACTTATATCTCTCTCATCATCTGCCCTTTGTTCTCTACTTTCTGTTAAATAAACATCAGCTCCAATACCTGCAAGATATTTCGCAGCAGATATACCACTTTTAGAAAGTCCTAATACTAAAACTTTTTTATCAAACAATTTTAACGATGGACATATTGATTTCATTTTATAATATTTCCTTTATATTCAAAACTAAAGCAAGTATTCCTAACAAAGCAGAAATAAATGCAAACACTACAACAATTTTCTTTTCACTCCATCCACACAATTCAAAATGATGATGTATAGGAGCCATCTTAAATACTCTTTTACCAGTTGTTTTAAAACTTGTAACCTGAATAATTACAGATAAAGTTTCCATAACAAACAAAGCACCAATAACGACAAGTAAAATTTCAAATTTACCCATAACAGCCAAAGTACCTAACAATCCACCCAAAGCTAATGATCCGGTATCTCCCATAAATACCTCAGCCTTAGGTTTGTTATACTTAAGAAATCCTAATAAAGCCCCTGATACTGTCGCAGCAATAATTGCAACCTCAGTTTCTCCATGTATTAATCCTACCAAAGCACAAGCAATAAAAGCAAAAACTCCGGTAGAAGCAGCTAAACCATCCAATCCGTCAGTTAAATTATATGCATTAGAAGCACCTGTTATAACAAACACTGCAAAAATAGGATACAACCAACCTAAGTGAACTACAAAACTACCTAATGAAACATCCGTAGCTGTAGAATTTGACATCATCAAATATAAAGTCGGCAACAAACCTATTGCTATTTGACGTAACAACTTCCCTTTAGCAGTAAGTCCGTCATTACCTTTACCTTTTATTTTTATATAGTCATCTTGAAAACCTGCAAATGTATAAAATAACAAAGTCAATAATATAATAAAAGCTTCTGTTGTAAGTCTTTGTGCTAAAGCAAGAGCAATTACAGCACCAAGCATAATTGCAATAACAATAAACACCCCACCAGTTGTCGGAGTTCCTTGTTTTTTTGCATGAGCTTCAGGAGCACAATCTTTCACGTACTGACCAATCATTTTCTTTCTTAAAAAGTCAATATATGGAACGCCAAACAAAAGACATAAAATCATTCCAAGCAAAAATGCAACAGCTAGCATTATCATATTATTTTTCTCCCTTAAGGTTATTTATAATTTCTTCAAACTTCATAGAGCGAGAAGCCTTTAAAAATATTGTAGTACCGACATCAAGATTATCAAGAATGTAAAGAGCTGCATCTTTATTAGTTTTGCAAAAAGCTACCGAAACATCTCTATTTTCAAGAACTTTCCCGATTTCTGCAGCAAGATTTCCTACGACTATAAATTTTACATTTTTAATATTCTTAATTTCTTCTACTAAATACTCTCCGACTTCTTGATGAAATTTAACTTC
>CASECH010000177.1 GCA_949286405.1 uncultured bacterium | reverse complement strand
GTTGAAGAATTAAATAAAGATATAAAAAATTGGATTAAAGATGGTGATTTTATCTTTATAAAATCATCTCACTCAATAGGTCTATATAAAACAGCTTTGATGTTGAAATCAGCTATAAATTGATATTTTTTGATGACCAATTAATTATTTTTTCAAAATAAAAATCGAGGTTGTTATTTATTTTGAGCTTTTTCCAGTTAACATTTACAAGTAATATATCTTTGTTTTCTCCGTCAAGTTTTAGTAGAAGTTCTGATTTTGTGTTTGGATATTCTCCATTTTTTAGATAGTACATCCCTTGTAATATAAAAAATGCTGTCTTATAACCTTGTTTTAAGATATTAATATCTTTATCTTCAAATAAATATGCATGATTCATTTGGTGGTATAGGTTTGCAGAGTTGATTTTTACAAAGTCTTCAATATCTGATTTTTCAATAGCTGGAATGAAATTTTCTAAATTTCCATAAAGAGATATTGTATCTTGTGAAAGTTGAAAAAGATCTGATTTTGGCCAGTTATAAAGTTCATTTTCTCCACAAATAAAACCACAAGCTTTTTCATTATCAGGCATTGATTGTAATATTTTTTTGTATTGTTGGAGATCATCAAAATTAAGCTTATCAAGAATTATAACAACATCAATGTCGCTGTTTTCGTTAGATTCACCTCGTTTATAACTGCCTTGAAGTCCGACAAATTTTATTCTGTCGTCAAATATATCAAAAAGTTGTTTGGTGAGTTCTTGTAACCAAAATTCTATATTAAAATCCATATTAGAATTATAATTGAAAATTTATAAATAGTCTATAACATTAAATTTAATTATGTTATTATATAAAAAAGGCAGGCTAGTAATTTATGAAAAATTTAGAAAATATAATTAAAGTTAGTAAAGGTGAAGAATTAGCTGATTTAGTTATAAAAAATGCTAAGTTAGTAAATGTTTTGTCAGAAGAAATTTATGAAACAGATATAGCGATTATCGGGGATACTGTTGCAGGTATTTCCAAAGGATATAAAGGTAAAAAAGAAATTGATGTAAATGGTGCCTATGTTTCTCCATCATTCATTGACGGGCATGTTCACCTTGAAAGTGCTATGCTTATGCCTTCTGAATTTGCGAAATTGGTTTTAGCATCAGGTACTACTACAGTTATTGCTGACCCTCATGAAATTGCTAATGTTATGGGATTGCAGGGGATTAGCTTTATGCGTGAAGCAACTAAAAATTTACCTTTAGATGTTTATATGATGCTTCCGTCTTGTGTGCCTGCTACTGATTTAGAAACATCAGGTGTTGAATTAAACAGCTACGATTTAGCATTACTTATTGATGCTCCTTGGGTTTTAGGTATAGCAGAAATGATGAATTTCCCTGGAGTTGTTGGTTGTGATAATAGCGTGTTGAGTAAAATTCAATTGGGACTTGATAAAAATAAAAGAATTGATGGGCATGCTCCGCATTTATCTGGAAAGGATTTGAATGCTTATATTGCATCGGGTGTATCTTCTGATCATGAGTGTACAACACCTGAAGAAGCTATTGAAAAATTGCGACTAGGTATGTATTTGATGATAAGGGAAGCTACCGGTGCTAGAGATCTTGAACCTTTGATTCCTGTTATGAAAAAATATAATACAAGAAAATGTATGTTTGTAACTGATGACAGACATCCAAAACATCTTGTTAAACATATTTCAAGAATGGTTAAAAAAGCTGTTAAAAATGGTGTTGAACCTGTTAAAGCAATACAAATGGCAAGTATAAACACTGCTGAATATTTTAAACTTACTAATCTGGGTGCAATTGCTCCTGGTTATAAGGCGGATATTGCAGTATTTGATGATTTAGAAAAATTTGAACCTAAAATGGTATTTAAAAACGGTCAAATGATTGCAAAAGATGGCAAAATGGTGATAGATACAACTGATTTTAAATTGCCGGCTTTGAGAGGTTCTGTGAACATCAAGTATTTAAATATTGAGGATTTACAAATAAAAGTTCCTCAAGGAAAAGATAAAATAAAAGTAATTAATGTAATACCAAAACAATTAATTACTAAGTTGTCAGTAGAAAATGCCAAAATAGTTGATGGCTTGGCTGTTTCAGATAATGAAAATGATATTTTAAAAATAGCTGTGATTGAACGTCACAAAGCTACAGGAAACATTGGTTTAGGTTTTGTTAAAGGTTTCAAACTAAAATCAGGGGCAATTGCATCTACTGTAGCCCATGATAGTCATAATATGATTGTTATTGGGACTAACGATGAAGATATGTATTATGCTGCTGTTGAATTGGTAAAATCTCAAGGTGGTAAGATTATTGTTGAGAATGGTAAAACTCTTGCTCATTTACCTTTACCTATTGCAGGTTTGATGTCTGACAAGCCGGTTAATATTGTAAGACAAAAAATCGCAGAACTTGAAAGTGCATCTCAAAAAATCGGTTGTGAAATTGCAGATCCGTTTATGAGTATGGCATTTTTGTCTTTGTCGGTTATTCCTGAACTTAAAATTACTGATAAAGGATTGATCGATGTGAAAAAATTTGCGGTTACTGATTTATTTGAGTAGTGTAAACTTTCTTAAACGATTTTTTATTTTTTGAAATTTTCTCTATTTATTATTTTTTATATAAATAGAGAGTGTAATGATGCATGATTTTATTCAAAATTTAAGAGATTATTTGTATAGAGCTAATAATTTAGGTTATGCAAAAAATAACGATTTAATGTACTTGGTAAATTCTTTTAACTTAAAGAGTATGACTCAGGAAGATTTTTTGAAATATTCTATAATGGCATTTTTTGACGGAGAGAAGAAATTCTCTGAAAAGAATAAAGGTACTTCTTTTGATGGGAAAATTTCTGCTGAAGAATTCAATCAAGTAACAAAACAAAGGTATGAAGAATTTGTTGATGGTATGAAAAAAGCTTACAAAGCCAATACTCAAAAAGAAATTGAATACCATATACCTTCTTATCAGGAATTAAAATATATGTTGAAAAATGATAGTCCATACAAAGAAGATTTAAGTAAGTATAAAATTACAATAGATGAGATTGTTGAACCGATAAAACCAAATGAAAAAATAGGACAATCAAATCAAGCTTTTATTGGAGAATGTTATCAGGATGTTTCTAATTTTGCTTTAGCATATTCAAAAAAGGGATCTGATTTGTTGAATAAATCTATAAAAATACTCTCTGACGGTTATGAAGTAACTTTATATGGTGCAAAACCTGAAAAGAAAACTTTTGTAATTTCAAAAAGAGAATTAAAAGATGCACAAGAAGAGTACATAACTTTAGATAACGGTATGACACAAAAAAAATATTCTTATGGTGATGCAGATATTATTCTTTTAAATTTAGCAATTGAAAAATATAGAATTGGTATTGGTTACAAATTACGAAAAGAAGATACCAAATCAGTTAAAGGATTTGATGATTATTTATCAGGCGGCTTAATTTCTCAAAATTTAAGGTTAATTACTGGGAAAATACCTTATAGAATTGCGTATAATGATGATAATTATAAAATAATGAATAGCAAAAATAATTTCAATCTGTTAGAAAAAAAATCTAATAGCATTAAAAAAGTTGTTAATTATTTATCTAAAATTGGAATGGAAAATTTCGCCGGTGGATGCACATTTAAATGTGTAGATAGAAATTGGAAAACTTTTGGTGAAAAGTATGATTTGCATGAAGCTCATTCTTATTCAATAAAAAATATTGATGTTGATAAGAAGATTATAACAATCTGTAATCCTTGGCATGGGAAAGATGCAGAGATAAAAATTCCTTATGATGAATTTATAAAATATATAGAATCAATACAATATATTAAATTATAGGTAGCATTTTCTTTCTTGACCTTCGACTCCTGCATATAACTCAACGAATTTTTTTGCAGGGCTTGAATCAATTTTTGTCAAAAGAACTTCTTCTATTTGGAAAAACCCAACATCTCCTGACATTTCAACATCAATTCTTATCGGTTTTCTTTCTCCATGATGTATTCCTATTCTGTTTATCGCATTAGCAGAGTATTTATGAATATCACCAACTCTAGGGGTTGTATGTATTGACATAGGAATTCTTGCTCTTCCTTTTGTCATATCACATCCGTCTGCTATTAAGATGATACCTGCTTCGATTGAGTGAATCTTTGTTGTGGACATATGCCCTACTATTGCCTCTGTTGCAAGAGATTTGATAATTACTCTCCTATGTAAATCATTAGGAAATACATGCATTAGAGCTTTATCAATTATTGGTTGTGATAGCATAGATGACATATCTTCATGACCTTGTCTTCCTATCATCATTCCTAAATCATGCATTAGACCTGCTAGGATTACTGCACACATGCTATCTTCAAAAGTCCCTATTTCTTCTTCTTCTAGTGAAGTTTTTATTCCTGATTGTTGTAATATATTAAGCATTTTGATTGCGTTGCCTGCAACTTGTCTCATATGTACAGG
>CASECH010000176.1 GCA_949286405.1 uncultured bacterium | reverse complement strand
CCTAATAAAACAATTGAAGGTTCAATCGGAGGAGCTATTTGTGCTGTAATAGGTGCAATTATTGTTGGAGCTTTCTTAGGAGTTGAGTGGTATCTTTCTTTTACTGCAGGTATTTTATGTACTACTTTTGCTCAACTTGGTGATTTGTCTGAGTCTTTAATTAAAAGAGATGCGGGCGTTAAAGATTCAGGAAATAGTTTACCGGGACATGGCGGTTTTTTAGATAGGACTGATAGCTTTATTTTTACTATACCGGTTATGTACTATTTCTGTAAGTTCTTTATTTTCCAAACAGATAATATTGGACAAATAATTGATTTTATCAAAGGACTTTTTTAGATGATGAAGGCTTTAGAAGAAATTTTTGAGATTAGTATCGATAACTCTGAACTTTTTATTAAGGCATTGACTCATCCTTCTTATACTAAAGAAAAGGATATAAGTCATTTGGAAAACTATGAAAGATTAGAGTTTCTGGGGGATGCAGTATTGAAGTTGACTGTTTCAGATATTTTGTATAAAAAGTATCCTGAGTCAACTGAAGGTGAGTTATCAAAAATCAGGTCTATTGTTGTTTCTGATAATACTCTGTTTCATATTGTTCAACAAAATGGTTTGTCTGAATATATAAGACTTGGAAAACATGAAGAAAAACAAGGTTGTCGAAAGTTAGAATCAATATGTGCGTGTGCATTTGAGGCATTATTGGGTGCTTTTTATCTTGATGGGAAATTTGATTTATTATTAGGTTATATTGAAAAGACTTTTTTACCTTATATCGAAGAAGTTGACAAGAATTTTGAAAAATATAATGCAAAAGCGTTGTTGCAGGAATATACTCAGTCAATAAATAAAGATTTGCCAAATTATATTATGAAAGGAGAAAAAGGTCCTGATCATAATAAGACATTTATTGTTGATGTTGAATATCATGGTGAGGTTATTGCAAGTGGTGTTGGAAAATCAAAAAAAGAAGCAGAGCAAAAAGCTGCTTATGATGCCTGTTTAAAATTTGGAGTGGTGGAATGCAAAAAGTAATTATTTCTCCTTCTATTTTGTCTGCTGATTTTGCAAATTTGGAAAGAGATATTAAATTGGTTGAAAAAGCCGGAGCAGACTGGATTCATGTAGATGTTATGGATGGACATTTTGTTCCTAATATTACGATAGGTGTGCCGGTTGTGAAATCTATAAGAAAAATTACATCGGTTCCATTGGATGTTCATTTGATGATTGAAAATCCAGAAAAATTTATAGAAGATTTTGCTAATGCAGGTGCTGATATTATAACTTTTCATTATGAAGCTGTATCAGATGTTGATAAAGTTATAAAAATGATTAAATCATATGGTAAAAAGGCAGGTATTTCTATAAAACCTAATACATCTGTTGAAGTTTTATATCCTTATTTAAATGATTTGGATTTAGTATTGGTTATGACTGTTGAACCTGGATTTGGCGGACAAAAATTTATTTCAGAGTGTGCTGAGAAAATAGTACCTCTAAGAAGTAAGTCCTCAAAAGATTTGATAATCCAAGTAGATGGGGGGATAAATGCTGAAACAGCAAGAATTTGCACTCAGTATGGTGCAAATTCTTTGGTAGCGGGAAGCTATATTTATAAATCAAAAGATTTAAGGGAAGCTATATCTTCTTTAAGATAAGCCTTTGCGTTCTTTTCTTTTGATAATTTCATTAGCATCTGTTGTAATTGTTGAGTCAGCTAATGTCAGTTCTTCTTGTTCATTAGGATTTGTGTTTTGTGGGGGTCTGTTAAATTGATTTTGGGCAATTGTAGGTGTTTCGTTTTGAGGTTGCTCATTTACAAGGGCGGCATCTGATTGTGGAATAAATTCTTGAGGATTTTCTTCTTCATTTTCCAGTTCATTATTTGCCTCTTCAGGAACAGCTAATTCTGGATTTAGCAGTTCATTTAATTTATCAATATCAGTTTCGCCTTGTGCGATATCGTATGTTACATCATCTGGTGCATTAGTAATTTTAGATACTTCTTCTGCCCATTTCATTATTTCAGTTGGAGCTTCTTGACCTTCTTCACCTTTTTGTATTACTTCTTTTGCAGTCAAAGCTTTCCAATTAACATAAATTTGTTTAAGATTAGTTTCGTTTCCTGTGCCATTAATTTCTGCCATTTGTTTCTCCTTATTGATTATTTTTACACTCTCTTTTATACGGTATTTGTGTTTGAAAACTTTTATGTTATAGGCGAAATATTACAGAATGTAACAAAATGGATATAAATTTTATATAAAAAGTCAATATTTTTTGAGTTAAATTTTTAATATATATGTAAGAGCAAAATAAAGATAAAGAGAGGGTCTAAAGCTATGGCAACTAAATTGTTGTTTTCAAACAGTGTTACTGATTTATATAAAGAAACATCTGATGCAGTAAATACAGTTAAATTGAATGAAAAATATGTTATAAAGAAAACACTTGTTGAAATGATGAAACAATCATTTTTTCATGGACCAAGTAGATTTGGCACTAATTTTATTGCATAGTCGTTCGAAAATCAATAGGTAAGGAAATCGGAAACTAAATTAAGGATAGGATGGAATATTAAAGGCTGACTGTATAATTATGGTCAGCCCTTTAATTTATTTAATGGTTAAGTTTGACTATCGAAGCATTTAATATAGTTGCAAATATCAGCCATATCAAATATGGGATTTGTATTATTGCTGCTAAGATGGATATTTTAGCAAATAAAGTTATCATAAATCCAACTGTGATTGTAAGGGTTATACATATAAAAAGAGCATTTTTAATTTTATGGTGTATGAAAAACATAGGTGACCATACAAGATTAAGCATGAGTTGTAATAAGAAAATACAAATCGCAGCAGGTTTAAGGTACATAGGTGTGTGCTTTGCCACTATTGCGGCAGATATAAACATTAAAATATATAAAATTGTCCAAATCGGTGCAAATAACCATTTTGGTGGTTGAAAGTTCGGTTTGTTTAAATTTGCATAAAAATTATTATCATAAATCATAAGTATATTTTTACTTATTGATTTGAAAATAAATTAGTCTTAAGTATTAATTGCTAGAGCATATTTATTGTATTTGTTTCATAGTATTATTAAGTTGATTTTTACCTTGTTGATCAGAATCAATGAATTTTTTGATTGTTTTTTCGTTTTTTACAGCGTTCATCGCATCATTTTGAGCTTCGTTTTTTACATTTGCAAAATCAACGTTCATATATACCCATACTGCAACTGCTATCACAACTACCATAACTAAAATTTTCATATTAACTCCTTTTATTCTGCTATCTCTGAATAAATTGTACATTATTTTATTTATTTGTCAATTTGAAAATAGCATAGCAGAATGTTTTTATTTTAAAAGTTGTGTTATTTTTTTGAACTTTTATTTATAATAATTGTAATGAGAAAAATTATTTATTAATTTTTGCTTATGATTTAATTTAAAATGTTATTCAACAATTCTGCATTTGCCTACAGCATTAGCAAGTCTATACCAGGTTCCAAAATCTCTTTTTGCAGAAAATTTATATTCTCCTGTTTTTCTATTAATAGTTGCCCATTTATAATTCATAGTCCAAGTTTCATAATATCTGTCTTTGAATTTGATTTGGTCATCTGTAATTTTCAACCTTAAAACTTTTCTTGGATCTTCATTAATTTTTCCATATAATTTAACCAAATTAGGGCTATAAATTTTCCCGTTTTTAAAATAGTAATAATCAGTAGTTTCGATGTAGTCATCAATAGACCCTGAAACTCTATTAGCAGTACATTCCAATTTCGTACCGTCTTCAATTGTATAAATTGCATCTTTACTTGTTTCTGTTGCATTAACCGAAGTAATAGTTCCAATTAATGAAAGAAATACAAGCCCCAATAAAAATCTTTTCATAACAACTCCTTTTAATTAACTAAAATACATACTCATGTTACTATAAAAATAGCTGAAGGTGCAAATTTTAAAAATGATGATAATTGTGCATCTAGCTACAAACAAATAGCTTAGCTATATGCGAGTTTTATGATAATGAGTCAAGTAAGACAGTTATATATTTGCTTGAACATTGGTATGCAAAGAAAAAACTATCAACAGCATAAACTTAATTCTATAGGAAAAATGAAATCCAAATTAAAATATGGTTTTGCTATGGGAAGGGATATTAAATAATGGGGTTAATATGCAAATACTTTCAATTATTTAACAGCTTTGGTTGCACTTTTTATGCTATCTCTAACTATTTGTGCGCCTTCTAAATTAGCTTTTTCAACGGCTGCTTTAATATTTAATGAATCAATAGTATTTTTCAAGTGATAAACTTTTTTGAGCTTCGGTTTCGAGTTTTGAAATAT